>NZ_CAKJTP010000154.1:0-9367 GCF_917627335.1 Protofrankia sp. CiT1
GGGCAGAGGAGATCGATGTCGACACCCGGGCCCGCCGGGCGGTCGCGCCGGGCGGCGTCGTCATCGGCGAGGGGGACGTGATCTCGATTGACGGGTCTTCCGGCGCCGTCTACCTCGGCGAGGTGCCGGTGGTGCCCTCGCCGGTCGTCCAGTACTTCGAAGGGACGTTGCTGGCGGACGGGAGCGACCCGCTGGTCGACGCCGTGCACCGGATCATCACCCATGCCGACGAAGCCCGCCGGCTCGGCGTGCGCGCCAACGCCGACACCGCTGACGACGCCGACCGGGCCCGCCGGTTCGGCGCGGCAGGCATCGGGCTGTGCCGAACGGAACACATGTTCCTGGGCGAGCGCAGGCAGCTGGTCGAGCGGCTCATCCTCGCCGATGACGACGAGGCCAGACAGGCCGCCCTGCTCGAGCTCCTCCCGCTCCAGCGGGACGATTTCGTCGCGATCTTCACGGCGATGGACGGGCTGCCCGTCACGGTCCGCCTGATCGACCCCCCACTGCACGAGTTCCTCCCGGATCTCACCGAGCTTTCAGTACGGCTGGGCGTTGCCGCCGCTACCGGCCAGCCAGTGACGGACGGTGATGCCTCGCTGCTGGCCGCGGTCCGCCGGCTGCACGAACAGAATCCGATGCTGGGCCTGCGCGGGGTGCGGCTGGGGCTGCTGATCCCGGGCCTGTTCGCCTTGCAGGTGCGAGCGATCGCCGAGGCGGCCGTGCGCTGCCGCCAGGCTGGCGGAGATCCACGCCCAGAGATCATGGTGCCGCTGGTGGCCACGGTCCAGGAGCTGGAGGTCGTCCGTGAGCAGGCCGAACAGGTACTGCGGACGGTTGCGGCCGAGACCGGGGTCGACGTTCCCGCATTGATCGGAACGATGATCGAAGTGCCGAGGGCCGCGCTGACCGCGGGCCAGATCGCCGAGGCTGCCCAGTTCTTCTCGTTCGGCACGAACGATCTCACCCAGATGGGCTGGGGCTTCTCCCGGGACGACGTGGAGTCCTCCTTCTTCTCCCGCTACCTCGACCTGGGGATCTTCGGCGTCTCCCCGTTCGAGTCGCTGGACCGTGATGGAGTCGGCCAGCTTGTGCGTATCGCGGTCGAGGCGGGGCGCGCAGCCCAGCCGAAGATCAAGCTGGGCGTCTGTGGCGAGCATGGCGGAGACCCCGACTCGGTGCACTTCTTCCATCAGGTCGGTCTTGACTACGTTTCGTGTTCGCCATTCCGGGTGCCGATCGCTCGGCTGGAAGCCGGCCGGGCCGCCATCCTCGACCGTGCCGAACAGACGGAAGCCAGGTAGGGCGTGTCCACAGGATCTTAGAGCGACCGGCGACCGGCGACCGGCGACCGGCGACCGGCAACAGGGGACGCGGCGTCGCGGGGCTGGGGGGCACGCGGCTCGCGTCATCGCTCCCATCCATCGCCGCGCGATGGATGGGTACCCCGGCTTGCCGGTCGCCATCCAGCACCTCCGGTGACTGCCCGCGTCGCTGTGCGTTGCCCACGCACCAGCCTTGCTTCTTGATCCACACGCCTGTTGCCGGGCGCTCTTACCAGGCGTAGCCCAGCCGGGACGAAGGTACTCCCCGTCCCGCGAACGTCCCGCGCAGAGTGCCTGTTCGTCACCGTCGTGAACTTCTGTCGCTGATACCGTTCGGGGCGGTGGGACCTGGGGTAGGGCCCTGGCTGTCGAGGAACAGCCGACCAGCCGGGGTGGCGGGGACTCACGTACGACACATCGTGACTGCGACAGATCGTGACTGCGACCTGGCCAGCCGGGCCTGTCCTTGATTACTCTCGCCCGCGACAGGTAGTCATGACATGTGGTCAGCCACGGATATGTAGTCAGGTGTGCCGGACTGCTGTGCACGGCAGCTACCCATACACAGATACGCAGGCGTATTAGGAGGCTGGCGTGGTAACTCCCGTATCCGAGGTCGTGATTGACCCGACCGATTTTGATCAGATCCGGGAACTGGCTCAGCAGCTGCGGGTCGACTCGGTCCGATCGTCGACATCCGCCGGTTCGGGCCACCCGACATCGTCGATGTCAGCCGCGGATGTGATGGCGGTTCTGCTCGGCCGGCACCTGCGGTATGACTGGGACAAGCCGGACGATCCGGCCAACGATCACCTGATCTTCTCCAAAGGGCACGCATCCCCGCTGCTGTACGCGATGTTCAAGGCTGTCGGCGTGGTCTCTGATCACGAGCTGATGACCGGATACCGCCGTTTCGGTCACCGCCTGCAGGGCCACCCGACGCCGATCCTGCCATGGGTTGACGTGGCAACCGGCTCGCTCGGGCAGGGCCTGCCGGACGCGGTCGGGGTGGCACTCGCCGGCCGGCTTCTTGACCGGCTTCCCTATCGGGTGTGGGTGCTGTGCGGCGACAGCGAGATGGCTGAGGGCTCGATCTGGGAGGCCTTGGACAAGGCGGCCTACTACCAGCTGTCGAATCTGACAGCGGTCGTGGATGTCAACCGTCTCGGCCAGCGCGGTTCGACCGAGCTCGGCTGGGATCTTGATGCCTACGCCCGCCGGGCTGAGGCGTTCGGCTGCCAGGCGCTCACCGTCGACGGGCATGACATCGCCGCGATTGACAAGGTCCTGACCGAGGCCGCCGAATCCGACCGGCCGGTGGTCGTGTTCGCCCGCACTCGCAAGGGGGAGGGTTTTTCGGAGATCGTCGATGCCGACGGATGGCACGGCAAGGCCCTGCCGCCCGATATGGCCGAGCGCGCGATCGCCGCACTCGGTGGCGAACGCAACCTGCGCGTGCGGGGGCCGGTGCCGTCGGCGTCCATCCGGCGGCCGGCGCAACCCGCGCCGGTCGCTGTTGAGCTGCCGGTCTACCCTCTCGGCGCGAAGGTCGCCCCCCGGAAGGCATACGGCGAGGCGCTCGCCGCGCTCGGCGCGCGGCCAGCGGTGGTCGCCCTGGACGCCGAGGTCAGCAACTCCACCCATGCCGAGGACTTCGCCAAGGTCCACCCGGACCGGTTCTTCGAGATGTTCATCGCTGAGCAGCAACTTGTCGCCACGGCGGTGGGGCTGTCGGTACGTGGTTACATTCCATTCGCTTCCACGTTCGCCGCGTTCTTCTCGCGCGCCTATGACTTCATCCGGATGGCCGCGATCTCGCAGGCGAACATCCGGCTGGCGGGATCGCACGCGGGTGTGGAGATCGGTGCGGACGGTCCGTCGCAGATGGCGCTGGAGGACCTCGCGATGATGCGGGCGGTGCACGGTTCGACCGTGCTGTACCCGAGTGACGCGACCAGCGCCGCCAAGCTCGTTGAGATCATGGCGGATGTGGACGGAGTCAGCTACCTGCGTACGACTCGTGGCGCCTATCCGGTGCTCTACGGGGCGGGCGAGTCCTTCACCGTCGGAGGTTCGAAGATCCAGCGCCAGTCGGACGCGGATGCCGTCACCCTGATCGGCGCGGGAGTCACCCTGCACCATTGCCTGGAGGCCGCGGACATGCTCGCGGGCGAGGGCGTCCCAGCACGGGTGATCGACCTCTACTCGGTCAAGCCGGTGGACGAGGCTGCTCTGGTGGCCGCCGCGCGGGCGACCGACGGCCGGTTCGTGGTGGTCGAGGATCACTACCCCGAGGGCGGCCTCGGCAGCGCGGTGCTGGAGACGCTCGCCGCGGCCGATGTGCCGGTGCGTCTGCGCCATCTGGCTGTTCGCGAACTACCGGGGTCGGGCACACCGACCGAGCTGCTGGACGCGGCGGGAATCTCGGCGAGCCACATCGCGGCGGCGGCCCGCGCGCTGCTGCGCTGATCTCCACTCCACAGCGCTGGGTCTTCCCGACGGCACCGCGGCGCGTTGGAGCACCACGAGGCTCCCCCGCTACCGGTATCCAGGTAGCGGGGGAGCCTCGTTCTTCCTGTACTGCCTGGTCAGTCGTCGGAGCTGCTGGGAGCCGGCGCTCCACCGAACATCATGTCGCACATCGTCAGGTAGAGCCGGTCCGGCCGGGGCAGAAACTGGATTTTTGACAGGGCCTGGTCCTGCCCGGCCGATTCAACGATGAACTCGCCATACCCGAGAAGCCGACCCATTGGGTCTCGGTTGTAGGTGAGATCTGTCACTTTTTCCAGCGGCATGGTCTGCACCTTGCGGAAAAAGATGCCCGAGACCTTCATGAGGCGTTTGTCAGTGATCATCAGGTGGTCGACATGCCAGTCGGCGACCCGCCACAACATGCGCAAGATCATGAAGAGGGCGAACCACCAGGGGAGTGAGGCGATGCCCCCGCCGACTTTCAGCCCGTCGAGCAGGACCGTGAGCAGGACCGCGAGCACGATGGAGCCCAGCGTCTGCAAGAAGATGGGCAGCATGATGGCCCAGTGCATGCGGACCATCATGACCAGCCGCTCACGGGTGGCGAGGTACTTGTCGTCCCTGGCAGTGGGGTCGGGAATCCTGATTCTCACCAAGGTCGCCGCCACCGTCTCCTGGATTGCACCGGCAGTTCGCGCCGTGTCACAGAACTGTGTCGGTCACGAAGTTGGACAAGCCGTGTCCAGCAGATTGTAGGCCGTCGATAGCTCGATTGATGATGCTCGCCGCACTTTCAGGGGCGGTGACAACGAAAAAGATGACAAACGCGATGAGACCGTATCTGACGATCTTGTCCACGGCGGGCCTCCGGGCCGAAGTTGGGACGGCTGACCACAAAGTATCGCCGCTTCGCACCCCGGACGTGTGGAAATCGTGCCTATACGCTCGGCGCCGTGGCCGGTGAGTGGTACGAAGCGTCCGACGTGGTCCGTTGGGGCGAGGAGCGTCAGAAGAGTACACCCGACGATCGAACCTGGTTCGAGCGGGACCGCGCGCGTGTCCTGCACTCCAGCGCACTGCGCCGGCTGGCCGGCAAGACACAGGTCGTCGGCCCGCTCGACGACGACTTCCCGCGTACCCGGCTCACCCATTCGCTGGAGACCGCGCAGGTCGGCCGGGGACTGGCCCGTTCCCTCGGCGCGGATCCGGACCTGGTCGACGCCGCCTGCCTCGCGCATGACATCGGGCATCCTCCGTTCGGTCACAACGGCGAGGCCGCGCTTGACGCCGCTGCCCGTGCCTGTGGGGGTTTCGAGGGCAACGCCCAGAGCCTGCGTGAGCTCACCCGTCTCGAGGTCAAGATCGTGGATGTGCACGGGCGCGAAGCCGGGCTCAACCTCACCCGCGCCACCCTCGACGCGGCCCTGAAATACCCGTGGCCGAAGCGGGGCGATACGCCCAAGTTCGGTGTCTACGCCGACGACATGGCGATTTTCAACTGGGTCCGCGACGGCGCGCCAGCTGGCCGGCGATGCATGGAGGCGCAGCTCATGGACTGGGCCGATGACGTTGCGTACAGCGCGCACGATCTGGAGGACGGTGTCGTCGCCGGTCTGATCGACCTGGGCCGGCTGGCGGATCCCGGGCAGCGGGCCGATCTCGTGGCCTCGACCGCGGCCCGCTATCCCGCGGCGCCCGAGGCCGCGCTTGACGAGGCCTTGGAGCGCCTGCGGCGGCAGCCCTGGTGGGTCGCGGGCCCGGTGAGCACGCCGGCGGCGCTGCGCGCGGTGCGGACGATGACCAGCGAGCTGATCGCGCGGCTGTGCGTCGCCGCGGTCGCGGCCACCCGCCGGCTGCACGGCGAGCGTGCGCTCCGCCGCTACCACGCGGACCTGATCCTGCCCGCCACGACGGTCGCCGAGTGCTGCCTGCTCAAAGGGGTGACCGCGCGCTTCGTCATGGACCGCCGCGACGCGCATGACCGGCAGCGGCGGCAGCGCGAGGTCATCGCGGAGCTGCTCGCGCTGCTCGTCGTGCGGGCGCCGGAGGCACTCGACCCGCTGCTGCGCCCGGCCTGGTCCGCCGCCGCCGATGACGCCGCCCGCCTGCGGGTCGTCGTCGACCAGGTGGCCCGTCTGACGGACGCGAGCGCCGTCCGGCGGCACGCTCAGCTGACTGGCCGTTCCTGGCCGGTGACCCTGTGACAGCAGGTGGTGCCGCCCTGGTGACGGCCGGCCCCGTGACGCGGCTCCTGGCCCGCGTTGCCGTACCCGGCGGAGATGACCGTTGCTGTTTGCGCACCGCGTGCTTGGAAGATCGGCACTCTGGCGCGCTGACAAGTATCATCACGGGGGAAAGGGCGGACCCGCGGGGGCGGTGGCAAGCCGGTGGCATCAGCTGAGGGGCGGCGGCCCCGGTGTGACGCCGGTACCCCGCCCGGGATGCAGGGAGGGACGTGTGGCCGGACGCATCCGCGACGCAGACGTCGCTGCCGTGCGTGACCGCTCACCGATTGCGGACATCATCGGTGACTATGTGCAGCTGCGTCCCGTCGCTAGTGGTCAGCTGCGCGGCCTGTGCCCGTTTCACGATGAGAAGACCCCGTCGTTCAATGTTCGTCCACAGGTCGGTGCCTATCACTGTTTCGGGTGTGGCGTCGGCGGCGATGTGATCGCGTTTGTCCGGGCGATCGATGCCCTGTCGTTCCCGGAGGCGGTGGAACGCCTGGCCCGCCGTGCTGGGGTTACTCTCAGCTATGAAGGCGGTGGGGTGACCAGCCGCGTGGTCACCAGCCAGCGCCAGCGGCTCCTTGACGCACACCGGGCGGCGGCGGAGTTCTACACCGAGCGGCTGGCATCGACTGAGGCCCGTGAAGGCTGGGAGTTTCTCGCGGCGCGGGGCTTCGATCAGGAAGCGGCGTCGCGGTTCGGCGTCGGCTATGCGCCAGCGGGCTGGGACACCCTGACCCGTCACCTCATGGGCCGGCACTTCACCGCCGCGGAGCTCGTCCTCGGCGGCCTGGCGAAACAGAGCAGCCGCGGGAGACTGATCGACAGGTTTCACCGAAGGCTGGTGTGGCCGATCCGTGATCTCGCGGGAGACGTCGTCGGCTTCGGCGCCCGTCGGCTCGCCGCCGACGATCCCGGGCCCAAGTACCTCAACACCCCTGAGAGCCCGCTGTTCAAGAAGGCCAGCCTGCTCTATGGCGCGGACCTCGCCCGGCGTGAGATCGCGCGGCGGTATCAGGTTGTGGTCGTCGAGGGTTACACCGACGTGATGGCCTGTCATCTCGCCGGCGTGCCGACCGCGGTCGCCTCCTGCGGCACCGCGTTCGGCAGTGAGCACGTGACGGTGTTGCGGCGGCTGCTGATGGACCAGAGCGAACACCGCGGTGAGGTCGTGTTCACGTTCGACGGTGACGAGGCCGGCCGCAAGGCCGCCATCCGTGCCTTCGAGTTCGAGGAGCGGTTCGTCACCCAGACCTTTGTGGCGGTCGAACCGTCCGGGCTGGACCCGTGCGATCTGCGGATGGCGCGGGGCGACGGGGCTGTTCGTGATCTTGTTGCCGGCCGTCTCCCGCTGGTGGAGTTCGCGATCCGCGGGAAGCTGGCCGAGTTCAACCTCGACACGACCGAAGGGCGGCTGGCGGCGCTGGACGCGTCCGCACCACTGATTAACAGGCTGAAAGACCGGGGCCTGCGGCACCGTTATGCGGTTAACCTTGACAACTGGCTTGGTTTTCTGGACGAGGAGTTCGTGGTGCGGCGGGTCGCTGAGCACTCCGCACGTGTCAACGGGGGTGCCGCGTCCCGTGCCGGCTCCGCCCGCCCGGCGCTGTTGCGCCCACGCGACGCCACCGCGGATGACGCGGTCGTGGCGGTCGAACGGGAGGTGCTCAAGGTCGCGCTCCAGTATCCCGGCCTGGCCGGCCCCGCCTTCGACACGTTGCCGGCCGAGTTGTTCACGGTTCCCGCGCATCGCGCTGTCCGTACGGCCATGATGACGGCCGGTGGTGTATACGCTGGGCTGTCAGCGGCTGGTGATGTCGCGGGCTGGGTTTCCCTGGTGGCCACGGCGGCCGGGGAGGACGAGCTCCGGCGGTTGGTCACCGGGCTTGCCGTCGAAGCCGTGTTCTGCGACCGCGATGTCGACGACAGGTACGTCGATGAGCAGCTGTCACGTATACAGGAGTTGCATGTGACCCGTCGTATCACGGAGCTGAAGTCGCGTGTGCAGCGGCTCAACCCCGTGACCGACGCCGAGACGTTCAAGCACGCATATGGTGAGCTGATCGCCTTGGAACAGCACAAGCGCCAACTCCGGGAACGGGGCCTGGGTGCCGCGTAACCTGGGTCGATCCCGAGAAGGAAGTGACGAGATTCCGCCCATGAGCAGTCCAGCCGTCCTACCGCGCGAGGCCCAGGTGGACGAGGTCAAGGACCTCATCACCAGGGGCAAGGAGATCGGTTTCCTCACCACTGAGGACGTCACGGTCGCATTGCAGGCGGCCGAGCTGCCGCCGGAGCAGACCGACGCCGTTCTGCAGGTCCTCAACGACGAGGGCATCGAGATCCTCGAGGCGGGTGGAGAGGACGCCGACGAGGCCGACCTGCTCGCCCGGCGTCGCCGTGAGGAGGAGGAACTGGCGCTCAAGGCGCCGACCTCCGATCCGGTCCGCATGTATCTCAAGGAGATCGGCAAGGTTCCGCTGCTGACCGCGGAGGAGGAGGTCGACCTCGCCAAGCGTATCGAGGCTGGTCTGTTTGCCTCCGAGAAGATCGCGGCAGCCACCCGCAAGACCTCTCCGCAGATGCGTCGCGATCTTGAGGCGATTGAACGTGATGGCCAGGTTGCCAAGCGTAAGCTTGTAGAGGCGAACCTGCGTCTTGTCGTGTCGATCGCCAAGCGCTATGTGGGTCGTGGCATGCTGTTCCTGGATCTCATCCAGGAGGGCAACCTCGGTCTGATCCGCGCTGTGGAGAAGTTCGACTACACCAAGGGCTACAAGTTCTCCACCTACGCCACCTGGTGGATTCGCCAGGCGATCACCCGCGCTATCGCAGACCAGGCCCGCACCATCCGCATCCCGGTGCACATGGTCGAGACGATCAACAAGCTGATCCGCATCCAGCGGCAGCTGCTGCAGGACCTCGGGCGCGAGCCGAGCCCCGAGGAGATCGCCAAGGAGATGGACCTCACACCCGACAAGGTGCGTGAGATCCTCAAGGTCTCCCAGGAGCCGGTGTCGCTGGAGACTCCGATCGGTGAGGAGGAGGACTCCCACCTCGGTGACTTCATCGAGGACTGCGACGCGGTCGTGCCGGTGGACGCGGCCAGCTTCATCCTGTTGCAGGAGCAGCTTGACTCGGTCCTGCACACCCTCTCCGACCGGGAGAAGAAGGTCATTCAGCTGCGCTTCGGGCTGACCGACGGGCATCCGCGCACGCTGGAGGAGGTCGGCCGGGAGTTCGGGGTCACCCGCGAACGGATCCGGCAGATCGAGTCGAAGACACTGTCCAAGCTCCGCCACCCGTCCCGCTCCCAGAAACTCCGCGACTACCTGGAGTAGC
>NZ_CAKJTP010000155.1:0-7535 GCF_917627335.1 Protofrankia sp. CiT1
GGCATGACCGCTTGACAGCCACACGCATCGGCCCCTCGGAACCTCCCCAGACATATATCGCCGTCACCCTCTCCTTGAGTTCAGCGAGCGCTACGCAGACCTGGTGTCGGACAGCACGACCGACGACAGCGCGAGAGGTTCCCCGACGCGAGGGCCGCCCGATACCGATCGCGCACGGCGAACGGCTTGTTCCGCAACAGGGCGACCACCGCGTTGGTGCCCAGAAGACAGGTCACTCGAAGATGTCCTCGCCGACGGGCGCCGCCGGCTGGTTCCTACCGTCCTCAAACAGTGGCACGCCGGCAAACCGGTCCAGCTCGGCGAACCACGCATCGACATCCGACGCGATCGGCTCCAGTAGCACGCCGCCTCCCACGTGTCGGACACGCACCCGGTCACCGGGCAGCCGAAATTCTTTCGGCAGCCGCACAGCCTGGCTCCTGCCATGCGTGAACAGCCTCGCGATCGCAGTCCCCGACACGGCACCCTCCCCGGATTCCTGGTAGCTACCAAGAGTAGACATCATCGGCGCTCGACGGCTCCGCACGGACAAGCTTGACCACCGCGGCGGAATCGAAATAGATCACCAGCGTTCGTGCTCGCGTGCCGCGGCCAGCTCCTGCGCGGTGTCAAGAGACGGATCACCCAACACGGGCGGCATCGGCAGCGGTTCGTCCGGCCCGATGGTGGGCGCGGTTGCCCGGCCCTGTGCAACGAGGCGTTCCAGCGCGGACAGCCGCTGGCTGGCCGCGTGGTCTGGATGAGCCGGGCGGGGGCCGGTCACGGGGCCGGTCACGGGCCGCGGAGAAGGGATTCGAGCTCGGTTTCGGACAGCAGCGGCGGGCGGGCCACCTCACCTGAGCGGACGTACAGGAACGCCGCGTCCACCGCGTCCGGGCGCACCCCCCGCAACCGTGCCCAGGCCAGCCGGTACACCGCCAGCTGCACCGCGTCCGCGTGCTGCCGGCCCGTCTTCCAGTCCACTACCTCCCAACGGCCGCCCCCGAGGTCGTACACCGCGTCGATGCGGCCCCGGACCGCCCGGCCCGCGATCAGCAGCTCGAACGGCGTCTCCACCGCGAACGGGCGCCGCCGGCCATACGGGCTGGCCAGAAACGCCGCCCGCCACGCCATGATGTCGCCGTCCGCCGGCATCTCATCGGGTACCTCGTCCATTGCCTCGTCCGCGGCCCCCGGCAGATCCTCGGGATCAAGTAGCGGGACCTGCCCGAAGACGTCCTCCACCCAGGCGTGGAACGCCGTGCCCCGACGTGCCAGCGGTGCCGGGCGCCGCGGCATCGGGCGGGCGAGGTCGCGGGCCAGCCCCGCCGGATCAGACCGCAGCCGCACCACCTGGGAGGCGGTGAGCGCGTGCGGCAGCTCCACCGTGCGGGACGGCCGCCGAGCGCGGCGAGCCTCTTCCAACAGCAGCTCGACATCGCGGTCGAGTTCGGCCAGTGCCTGCCGTTCCGCCGGAGCCATCGCGGTAAGATCGTCCGCGGGCAACGGCCGCCCCGCGGCCAGGGCGGTCAGATGCGTGGTGACCCGCTCGGCGACGGCACGGCGGCGGGCAGCGGACGCGGGCTCGTACGGTAGCGGCCAGTCCAGCTCTTCCATACCGGTGAGCTGCGGGTTGGTCTCATCCTCGGATGGTCTCGGCGCCCACGCCGCGACTGTGCCGTGACCGGCGCGCACATGATCGTACAGTTCGCCGAGGAAGACCGACGGCCCACGCAGCCGACGTTGCGACGGCCCCCACCAGTGCCCGCTGCCGAACAACACCGACTTGGCCCGAGTGAACGCGACATAGCCGAGGCGGCGTTCCTCCCGTTCCAGGTAGCCGTCACAGTCGGCGGCGAACTCGGCGAGGTCGGATTTTCCGTGGCCACGCAGCACAGGCAGCTCGTCGGCGTCCCCGCGCAACGGCGTGGGCAGCACCGACGGAGATGTGGTCCACTTCGACCGGACGGTAGTGATCGGAAAAACCGTGTGGCTGAGATTCGGCACGGCCACGACCTCCCACTCCAGCCCCTTGGACTTGTGGATGGTCATCAGCTGGACCGCATCCGCGCCGGAGGGGCTGGTCGCGTCCAGACCGCGCTCGTGTTCCCGCGCGGCTTGCAGGAACGCCAGAAACGCGCGGACCGAACCGTCGTTGTCCAGGCCGGTGAAGCCGGCCGCGACGTCGACGAACGCGGCGAGGTTGTCACGGCGGCGGGCTGTGACCGCCTCGCTGCTCGCCGCCAGTTCCACATCCAAGCCGGTGACCTCGATGATCCGGTGGATGACGTCCAGCAACGGCTCGTCGATATGAACGCGCAGGTGACGCAGGTCCGCGCCGAGCATCCGCAGCCGGGCCCGGCCCTGAGCCGACACCTGCGGACCCGGGTCGTCCAGTACGTCGGCGAGCGCGACCACATCGCAGGGGTCGATCCCGAGAACCGCCTCGTCAAGCGCATCCGGCCCCTGTCCGCCCATCGGCCGCTCGGATCCCGGCTGGTCGGATCCCGGCTGCTCGAGGAGGGCGGGGCGCCCCGCCCCGGCGCCGGCGGCCTCGCGCGCCGCACGCCCGAGCGCGGCGAGATCACGACGGCCCAGGCGGACCCGCAGGCCGGTGAGCAGCCGGGTCAGGGCCGCGTTGGCCGTCGGGTCGTCCAGTACCTCCAGCGTCGCGATGACATCGGCGACCTCCGGCAGGCTCAGCAGACCGCCAAGGCCCACGACCTCCACGGGCAGCTCCCACGCAAGCAGCGCCGCATACAGCGCGGGGACGTCACGGCGCGCCCGCACGAGTACCGCGCACTCCCCGGGCCTGGCCCGCCCGGTGGTGACGACCTCCCGAAGCGTCGCCGCGACCCAGCGAACCTCCTGCGACCAGGTTGGATGCAGTGCCACCACCGTTTCACCGTGATCGGCGACATCGTCCCGCGGGCGCAGCCGCGCGACGCGGTGGCGGGCCCGCAGACCAGCCGCCACCGCGTTGGCCAGGCTCAGCAGCCGCCCGCCGCTGCGCTGGTTGACCGACAGCTCGTACACCCGCGCCGGCCCGCCGTCACGACGCGGGAAATGCGCCGGAAAGCCGTCGAGGTTCGCGACGGACGCGCCACGCCAGCCGTAGATCGCCTGACACGGGTCACCGACGGCGGTCACCGGATGACCACCGCCGAACAGGCCGGCGAGCATCCGCCGCTGCGCCACGGACGTATCCTGGTACTCGTCCAGCAGCACGACCCCGGCCCGGGAGCGCTCCAGCGCACCGACCTCCGGCACTGTGTCGGCCAGCCGGACCGCGTGGCGGACCAGGTCACCGAAGTCGATGGCGTCACGCTCGCGTTTGGCCGCGCGGAACTCCGCGACCATCGCGCTGAGCTCCTGACGGGACCGGGCGATCAGGGCCATCCGGTCGAGTGCGTCGACATGGCCCTTGGTGCGCGGCCGTTCCCGTTCGGCGGCGAGCACCGTCTCGATCTCGGCCAGCCAGTCACGGTCGAAACCGACCAGTTCCCCCGGTTCGACAAGGTGCTCGCCGCATTCCGCGTCAAGTGCGATGAGGTCGCCCACGAGCATCGACAGCGGTCTGCTCAGCGCCGTGACCGGTCCGCGGTGGCGACGCAGTACCCGCCCGGCGAGCTGGTAGCGGGTGGCATCGGCAAGCAGCGTGAAACCGGGCTCCAGGCCGAGCCGCAGCGCGTGGTCTGTGACCAGCCGCTTCGCGAACGCATGGTAGGTGGACACGACCGGTTCGCCCGCGCCGGCCTCACCCTCGGCACCCGTGACACCCGATTTTTCCAGGCCACGGCGGATCCGGTCCGTGAGCTCACCCGCGGCCTTGGTCGTGAAGGTGAGCCCGAGCACACCGTCGGGCGTCACCTGGCCGGTCGCGACCAGCCACACGACCCGGGCAGCCATCACCGAGGTCTTGCCCGAGCCAGCGCCGGCAACGATCACCCCGGGCTCCAACGGAGCGGTCGCCGCGGCGATCTGCTCGTCGGTGAACGGCACGCCGAGTAGATCACGGAGGTCTGTCGGTGCCGGCGCCGGCGCCGGCCCTGCCGGCCTGGCCGCGGCGGCGGCCACGGTCATGTGATCACCTGCTGTCCCTCGTCCTGGGCCGGGCAGCAACGCCGGAACGCGCATGTCGGGCAGGCTGTGCCGGGACGCGGTGGGAAACGCTCCGCGTCGATGTGCTCGACAGCCTCTGACAGCAGCTCCTCCACCCAGGTGGGACCGTCGACCGGCAGCGCATCCTGGCGTTGGACCTTCGGCGCCCGAGCCGGCGGATGCCCGGCGGCCTCCCCGGCCGGGCCTGCTGGCGCCGGGGGCTGCGCGGGCGCCGAGGGCGCGTCAAGGCGCAGGTGCACCAGTTCGGCTCCGCCGGGCTCGGCTCGGGCCCCATCGGCTGTCGACGCCACCGCCCCATCACGCACAGCAACCTGATAGATGCCGAGCTGCGGATGACGCGCCACGTCCGAACTGGACGGAGCCGTCCGGCCCGTCTTGAAGTCGACGACATGTACCCGGCCGTCGTCGTCGAGCTCGATACGGTCGATGAAGCCACGTAGCTTCACCGTTCGGCCGCCCACGACGATGTCGCAGCTGAACGGGACCTCGCTCGCCACCAACCGCCGGTTGCGGGTGGCCGTGTGCCACCTCAGGAACCGGGCCAGCGCCTGGCGTGCCGCCGCGCGCTGCTGCTCGGAGCGCCACGGCGCCTCGTAGGCGAGATGCCGCCACACCCGGTCCAGGCGGGCGTCGAGCGCGTCGAGATCGGGAGCGGTCCGCCCGGTCGCGACCTCGTCCGCGAGCGCATGCACAACCTTGCCGAAGCCCATGTCGGAGTTGCTCGCGGCCTGCGCATGTGCCTCGTGCTCAAGGAACCAGCGCATCGGGCAGGTCGACAAACCGGACAGCGACGACCCCGACAACCGGATGGGGGCGCCCACCGCGACCACTGGTACCTCACCAGCGGTCACCTCGGCCAGCCCCCACCAGCGGCCCGGACGGGCGGACGCCACGAGCGGGCGGCCCGCGTCATCAACCGCGGACGCGAGCCGCGCGAGCCGGGCCGCGGCGGCCTCCCGCAGCGCCGGTGTGGAAGCCGGGTCGACGGCGGCCCGGCGCAGCGCCGCAACCGCCGACGACAGTGTCAGGGGACGGGCCAGCCGGGACCGCTGCGTGGTCACCGACACTCCGAGCGGCGCCGCGTCGCACAGTTCGCGGAAGAACCGGCTCGGGCTCACACCTTGATCATCAGCGGCGTCGACAGCTGTGACGACGAGCCGGCGCCGTGCCCGGGTCAGCGCGACATAGAACAGCCGGCGTTCGTCCGCGAGAAGTTCGGCGCGGGTCGCGGGCTCCCGCATCCCGCCGAGCTCGGGACGGTCCAGCCGTTCGGACTCCAGCAGCGAGTGGCGGGTCCGCAGGTCCGGCCACTGCCCGTCCTGGACACCGCAGACGACCACGACGTCCCATTCCAGGCCCTTGCCGCGATGGGCGGTCAGCAACCGGACGACCCCCCCGCGCGCCGGACGTTCGGCAAGGGTGTCGCCGGTGACCTGCTGCTGTTCCAGCTCGTCCAGGAGCGGGCCGATGCCGGTACCGGGACCGCGCCGCGCGCTGGACCGGCCGATGGTCGCGAACAGCGCGACCACGGCATCCAGATCACGGTCTGCCGCCCGCCCGGCCGCCCCTCCCGCGGCGGACGCCCGTTCCAACCGGGCGGGCCAGCTGGTGCCCGACCACAGCAGCCACGCGACGTCCTCGGGCGCGCCACCGCGCTTGAGCAGCGCGCGAGCGGATCGCAGCAGCTCACCAAGGCGACGAGCCGGACCCGCGACGTGGTCGGGGACCATCGGCAGGGCGCGGCCGGGGTCGGCGACCGCCAGCCGGATCAGTTCCGCCGACGGCGACGGCACGGCTGGGGCGGTCGCACCCGGGACGCTCGCGGCGCGGTCGATCGCGCGCAACGCCCGGCCCAGCGCCCGCAGCGTGGTCGGGTCGGCACCGCCCAACGGGCCTGTCAACAAGATCCGTACCGTCTCGGCGGTCAGCTCGCGGTCGGGGTTGTCGACGCAGCGCAGCGCCAACAGCAGCGGCGCGACCGCACCGTCACGGGCAAGCGGCAGCTCGTCGCCACCCACCTCGACCGGCACGCCCGCCGCGGTGAGCATCCGCCGCAGCGGCGGAACGGACCGGGCCGCGCTTCGCACCAGTACCGCCATGCGGTCCCACGGTGTGCCGTTCTCCAGATGCTCCCGGCGCAGCAGGTCAGCAACGCCTTCGGCCTGGGCGCCCTCGGAGGTGTACAGCCGGGCCTCGACGCGTTCTGTGCCGGGCTTGTCGGGGCCGCCCGCCGCGATCAGATCCCGATGCGCGCGCAGATGTTCGGCGGGCAGGCCTGTCGCGGGGATGCGGTCCGCCACCCGCCGGCTGACGGCGAGCGCCACCGGCCCCAGCCGGCGGCAGCGCCGCAACGCCACCACTTCGGCGGGACGCCCGTCGGCATGGGGGAACCGGGTCGGGAACTCCAGCAGCCCACGCACCTCTGCCCCGCGGAAACCGTAGATCGACTGGTCCGGGTCGCCAACGGCGACGAGGTCCGCGCCGCCACCGGCGACGGCCCGCAGCAGCCGCTCCTGTGCGGGGTCGGTGTCCTGGTACTCGTCGACGAAGACAGCGCGGTAACGACGACGCAGGCCAACGCCGACATCGTCGTCTTCGGCGACGGCTGCCGCCTGTTGCACCAGTTCGGAGTAATCAATCATTCCTTCAAGATCAAGAGCGTCAAGATAGTCAGCGTAGAAGGTCGCCATCGCGGCCCAGTCGTCCCGGCCGGTCCGCCGCGCGAGCGCCGCGAGCGCATCCGGGCTCAGCCCCGTCTCCCTGGCCCGGGCAAGCATGGCCCGCACCTCCTCGGCGAAGCCCCGGGACGTGAGGCAACCCGCGAGCGCGGCCGGCCATCGCGGCCGGCCCACCTCCACCGTCCCGGCAAGGAGATCGCGGAGCTTCGTGTCCTGCTCGGGGCCGGACAGCAACCTCGGTGGGGCGCCGCCAAGGCCCGCCGGCCGGCCCAGCCGCAGGACGGCGTAGCACCAGGCGTGGAAGGTCCAGGCCAGTGGGGCGCCGACAGCGGCGCGCAGCCGCCGGGTGATGCGTTCGCGCAGCTCCTGCGCGGCCCGCCGGCTGAAGGTCAGTACCAGGATGCGCTGCGGGTCAAGGCCGTCCTCCACCCGCCGGACCACCGCCTCGACGATCGTGGTCGTCTTGCCCGTGCCCGGCCCGGCCAGGACGAGCAGCGGACCACCGGTGTGGGCGACGACGCGGGCCTGATCGGTGTCGAGGACCGGCGGGCGCGACGGCGGCGGCGGGGTCCGCACGAGCCGGTAGACCGGCGGGCCCGCCATGGCCGGGACCGCATGCGTCTGCTGCCGGGGAACCCCGGCGGCGTCCGGTTGGGCTGTCACGCGCACAGCACACCACGCGCCACCGACAGAACCGGACGATTCCCGCCGGGGCGCCGGGGCCGGGCGCTGTTA
>NZ_CAKJTP010000155.1:7807-9603 GCF_917627335.1 Protofrankia sp. CiT1
TCTCAAACGCGCTCTTAGCCAGCTGTCCGGCCGTCCCAGCGGGCCACGGCCAGATCCACCCGCCCCCCGCCGGGGAGCAGCGCCGTGCCCTCAGCGGCCAACCGTCGCAGCGCCTCGCCCGGGGCGTTCGGATTCGGCTCGCCGGTGGACCGCAGCACCCGGTGCCAGGGGATGTCGTCGTCATGCCCGTGCCGGGAGAGCACCGCGCCGACCGTCCGGCCCGTTCCCGCACCCACGTACTCGGCGACATCGCCGTAGGTCATCACCTTGCCGCGG
This sequence comes from Protofrankia sp. CiT1, assembly GCF_917627335.1. Classification (NCBI taxonomy): domain Bacteria; kingdom Bacillati; phylum Actinomycetota; class Actinomycetes; order Frankiales; family Frankiaceae; genus Protofrankia; species Protofrankia sp. CiT1. The sequence continues at coordinate 8,084 of NZ_CAKJTP010000155.1, forward strand.
GGGATGCGGGTGACCGCGGCAAGGACGGTCATCGCGTACGGGCTCGGCCGGCCACCAACGTTGATCCGGGTGGCGAGGCCCGCGGACACGCTGAGCGGCGGCTGGTGTCGCCGCCCTTCCCCGATCATCACCCTGCCTCCAGGCCCCGTCCGTCCCAGGGGCCTGCCGCCCGGATCCCGCGGGCCTGTCCCCGGCTTCAGCTTGACAGCGGTACTTCGGATTGGCAGCAGGAGGGGCTGGTCCGCGCACGGTGGTCAGCGGACCGCCGCGACGGCACTCCGGCTGGCCGGTAACACAAGGTCGAGCGCGCCGGGACTCGCCGGAGCCGCCCAGGCCGGCCCGTTGCGTCCCTACGCCTGGCCATCGGGGCGGACACGCCAGACCCGCGTGGCCGTCCGCGGGAGTGCCACTATCGTCGTGTTTCGCGGCGAACAATCCCCGCCTGCCACAGCCTGCCCGTCATAGCCTGCCCGCCCGCGACAGGCGGCGCCCGCGGCGGCCCGCGTTGTTCCAGCATCCGCATGACCAGCACATCCCTGGGGGGAATGCATGACCGAAACCGGAGTCGACCCGGCCGCGCACTGGGTCGGCCCAGCCACGCGGCCGGACACCTACGTGCTGAAGGAGACGATCGGGCGGGGCAGCGAGGGCGAGGTGTGGCGGGCGGAGCTGCCCCTGTCGACCGAAGGGCGCGCCACCGTCGCGGTCAAGACCATGTTCCGGCCGCCGAGCGATGAGGCCTGGGAGAAGCAAAGCCGGCTGCTGACCACCCTCAGCCACCCCGGCCTGGTCCGCGTCACGAGCATGTTCATCGGGCCGTCCTGGCATCTTGCCGGTGCGGCCAGCCCGAACACCCGCGTGGGCTACGTCGTCATGGACTTCGTCGAGGGCATGACGCTGCGTGAGTGGTGGGACGAGAACCCGGACGCCCGGGTCAGCGAGCGGATCCGCAAACTGCGTACCGTCGCCGCCGCGCTCGACCACATGCACTCCGGCGGCCAGACCGTGCAGGGAGTGGCACACGGCGACGTGAAGCCGTCGAACATCGTGGTCCGCGGTGACGGCGTCGCAGTCCTGGTCGACCTGGGCCTGGCCCGGCTCACCGACGGGACCGGGATCGCCGGCCGCACCGCGCCCTATGCCGCGCCCGAGCTGCGGGTGGTTGACCCGATCCCGACGCCGGAGGCGGACAGGTTCGCCTTCGTGGTGACCATGGCCGAGGTCCTGCTCGGCCATCTGGTGCCCCGGGTCGAGGGACTGGGCTGGGTCGACGTGGCCGCGCTTGAGGAGGCGCTGAACCGCAGCCCGCGTACGGCGACCCGGCCGGCGCTGGTCAAACACATCCTGGACGCGCTGGCCGCCGACCCGCCCGCGGAGCGCTGCCGGCCCGCCGCCGTCGGGCTCACGGCGGCTGGCGGCACCGGACCGGCGGCCCGCTCCGACTGGCTCTCCGCCTGGCTCGACTCCGCGACTGAGACGCTGTCGCACGTCACCAGCACAGCCGGTGGCCTCGCGACACC
>NZ_CAKJTP010000156.1:0-9262 GCF_917627335.1 Protofrankia sp. CiT1
GTACGTCCCCCCCACCAAGGGTCGCAGGGCAGGAACTTTCCGAGTCGGATTGAAACTGGTGTTCAAGCGCAACCATCGAGCGGGGAATGCCGTCGCAGGGCAGGAACTTTCCGAGGTGGGCGGTCCCAGTATCGCCCACCTCAGTTCCGCTTCACGGCGTGCTGCCTTCGAGCGGCGCTCTTCTTCCGGTCGTTCGATTTTTCGCTCAGCGGGCCGAAAGATGCTCAGTCATTTTTCCATGCCGTTGGTGGCCTGTTTCCTGAAGCCAGCTGTTTCCCGGAAGCCGCCAGCCGGAAACAATCAGCCTGGCCTGGCGGCGGAAGCGCGGGGGACCGGTCAGGACGCGGACGGGACGAGGAAGGCTGCGATGCCGTCGGCGATACCCCGCGCAGCACGTTGGCGCCAGGTGGCGTCCGAGACCCGGGCGGCGTCGTCCGGGTTGCGCATGTTGGCGCATTCGATGAACGCCTTGGGCACCCGTGACAGGTTCAGCCCACCGAGGTCCGCGCGGAACGACAGCCCGGTGTCCGCGACGTAGTCGGCCCGGGGCTCGCCGGTGTTCCGTTCGAACCTGCTCCGCAGCACATCCGCCAGCCGTGCTGATGGGACGATAATCCCGGCGTTCCCGCCATCCGGGCTGAGGCTCGGGGCGATGACGTGAAACCCGGTGCCCTCCGGCGGCCCGCCATCGGCGTGCACGGACACCGCCGCATCGGCATGCGCGTCGTTGCCGATCCGCGCCCGCTCGTTGATGCACGGGCCGACCCCGGAGTCGTCCGTCCTGGTCAACACGACCGTGGCACCGCGTTCGCGCAGGATCGCGGCGGCCCGGACGGCGACGTCAAAGGTGAAGGCGTGTTCCGGGTATCCGGCGTTGGTCTCGGCACCCGCGGTATCGCACTCCTTGTCGATGCCGCCCGCGTCCACCTTGCGTGCGATCACCGCGGCCGCCGCCGCGTTCCCACCGTTGTGCCCGGGGTCCAGCAGGACCGTGCGTCCCCGCAGGGAGCTCTGGCCCGGCGGCGACAGCCCCGCGGCGGCGGCATCCGTCCGCTGCCGGGCCATGAACCCGGGCAAACTGGACAAACCAGGTAACACGCCGCGGGCCGCGAAGCCCCCGACCATTATTACGAAAACCGTGACGGCCACAGCGAACGCTCGCGGCCACGAAGGCATCTAGCGCCGCCCCAGCACGGCTTGCCGGCCGCGGGCAGCCGGGGGGACACGTGTCATGGTGGCCATGCCCGCGCCATGCGTCCGCGGGGCGGGGAGGCCCGTCGTCACGGGGCCGCCGCTGTCACGAAATCGATGAGGCGTTCGACCGCGCCGAGAAGACCCACCTCGATGTCGGTGTAGGAACGCACGCTGGCGAGCACCCGACGCCACATGTCCACCGGCTCGGCGACCCCGAGGGCGCGGCACACGCCTTCTTTCCACGGCTCGCCCGGGGGCACCCGCGGCCAGGCCGCGATGCCCACGGAAGCCGGCTTCACCGCCTGCCAGATGTCGACGTAGGGATGCCCGGTCACCAGCACGTGCGGTGAGGTCACAGCCGCGGCGATCCGGCTCTCCTTGGAACCGGCAACCAGATGGTCGACGAGGACCCCGAGGCGGCGGCGCGGCCCCGGCTGGAAGGACGCGACGACAGCGGGAAGATCATCCACGCCATCGAGGGACTCCACGACGACACCCTCGATCCGAAGATCATCACCCCAGATGCGCTCGACGAGCGCCGCGTCGTGCAGTCCCTCCACGTAGATCCGGCTCGCCCGCGCGACCCGCGCCGGGTGGCCGCGAACGGCCACGGAGCCGGACGCGGTGCGGGCGGGGCCCGTGGGTGCCGCCCGCTGGGGCCTGATCAACGTTACCGGCCGGCCGTCGAGCAGGAAGGCCCCGGGCGCAAGCGGGAAAGCCCGGCGTCGGCCATGCCGGTCCTCAAGCAGCACACCGCCCGCTTCAACATCTACAACCGCGCCGCAGAAGCCGGTGGCGGCGTCCTCAACCACCAGCTCCCGGTCCGCCTCGACCGTGGGCGGCGGCGCGGGCCGCGTGCGCTTCTCCCGCGCCAGCACATCAGGCCCGTAGTCTCTGCTGCGCACCCGCCTACTGTAGCCCGGCCGTTCGCGGGCGCGTGCCGTCCGCGTGCCTCGTCGTTCACCCGTGGATCCGAACACGCAGGCGCGCGCGCCGCGGCTGGGCCGACGTCCCAGAATCAACCTATGACCGAGAGATACCGACCGGGTGTCGCCCTGCTGGTGATCGACATCCAGAACGACTTCGCCGCGCCCGAAGGCAGCCTGTACGTCCCCGGCGGCGAAGAGATCATACCGGCTGTCAATGCCGAGATCGAGCAGGCGGTGGCGGCGGGATCGCCGGTCGTCTACACCCAGGACTGGCATCCGCCCACCACCCCGCACTTCTCCACCAGCGGAGGCATCTGGCCGCCGCACTGCGTGCGGGAGAGCGTGGGCGCACGGTTGCATCCGATGCTGCGGGTGGACGGAACGGTGGTTCGCAAAGGGACGGGCGGCGAGAACGGCTACTCGGGATTCACCGTCCGGGATCCGCTCACCGACGCCGCGCAGGCGACCGAGCTCCACCGGATTCTCGCTACCCGCGACATCACCACGATTGTCGTGGTCGGCCTCGCCGGGGACTACTGCGTGAAGGCAACGGCTCTCGACGGGCGGGCACTCGGCTATCAGGTGGTGGTGCCGCTCGCGCTGACCCGGTTCGTCACGCTCCAGCCCGGCGACGACACGCAGGCCATCGCCGATCTGCGCGACGCCGGCGTCGTGGTGGTTCCCGACCAGTGAACGGTCACGGCCGCCGCAATACCGTGGGAACGTGCCGGCTTACCTCGACCACGCGGCCACGGCCGTCCTGCATCCCGCGGCCCGTACAGCGCTGCTGGCTGCCCTCGACGACGGCTGGGCGGACCCTGCCCGCCTGTACCGCGACGCCCGCCACGCCCGCCTGCTGCTCGACGCCGCGCGGGAGACCGTCGCCGCGGTCATCGGTGCCCGTCCCGACGAGGTCAGTTTCGCCTCGTCCGGCACGCAGGCGGCCCAGCTCGCGGTTCTTGGCGCGGCCCAGGCCCGCCGCCGGTCAGGGAGACGGATGCTGGTCAGCGCCGTTGAGCACTCCTGCGTTCTGCACGCCGCGCAGTGGCACGAAGACGCCGGCGGCACCGTCGACACCGTCGGCGTGGACCGGTTCGGCCGGGTCGACCCGGCGGATTTCGCTCCCCCGCCGGATACCGCCCTGGCAAGCCTGCAACATGCCAACCACGAGGTCGCAACCATTCAGCCGGTAGCCGCGACCGCGGGTGTGCTGCACGCCGCGGGCGTCCCGTTGCATGTGGACGCGGCCATGTCGGTCGGGCGGATCCCCGTGGACGTCCGCGCCCTCGGCGCCGATCTGCTCAGCGCCAGCGCGCACAAGTTCGGCGGGCCGGCGGGGGTCGGCATCCTGGTGGTACGGACCGGGTGCCGATGGGTCAACCCGCTGCCCGCGGACGAACGCGAGGGTGGCCGGGTGAGCGGCTTCCCCAACGTCGCGGCCATCGTCGCGACGGCCGCGGCCCTGCATGCCCGCGCCGCTGAGATCACCGCTGAGACGCCGCGCCTGGCCGGCTACATCGAGCGGCTGCGCACCCGCATCCCCCACCTCGTCAAGGATGTCGAGCTGCTCGGCGACCCTGATGCGGCCGGTCGGCTGCCGCATCTGCTTACTTTCTCCTGCCTGTACGTGGACGGGGAGTCGCTGCTCGGGGAGCTGGACCGGGCGGGGATCGCCGTCAGCAGCGGATCGAGCTGTGTATCGGACACGCTCGCCCCGAGCCACGTGCTGGCGGCGATGGGCGCGTTGACCCAGGGCAACATCCGCGTGTCGTTCGGTCGTGAATCCAGCGCGGCAGACGTGGACACCCTGCTGGCGATCCTGCCGGACGCGGTTGCCCGGGTCCGGGAGCGGGCCGGGGCTGTCAGCCTGTGACGCCATCCGACGCCGGTACGAGCGCCGCCGGCCACAGCGGCCACGGCGCCGCGTGGGATGGCGCCCAGCTCACCGTGGACGCACGCGGGCACCGGTGCCCGCTACCCGTCATCGAGCTCGCGCGCCGGATCCGCGAGGTCGACGTCAACGCCGACCTACAGCTGTGGGCAGACGACCCAGCCGCCGCGTATGACATCCCCGCCTGGTGCCGGATGCGCGCCAACACGCTGGTCGCGACCCGCGAACTGGCCAGCGGGGGAACGGCCTACCTCGTCCGCCGCTGTTCCTGATCACTCACCGGGAGATGCGGGGCGATCTCCGCGACGGCGTTGGGCCCATAGCTCTCCAAAAGCCGCTTGGCCAGGTCGTCCGGGATGGTGTCGTACTCCTGGGTGCCGATCGTCTCCAACGCGAGTGTCGCGAGCAGGCAGCCGAGCTGCGCGGACCGCTGCTGGGGCAGATCCCAGGCGAGACCGGCGAAGAAACCGGCACGAAAGGCATCACCGACACCCGTCGGATCGGGCGTCACCCTGGCCGGCACGACCGGTACGTGGAGCGGCGGCTCGCCGACAGCCTCGATCGAGACGCCGTCGGCGCCGTGGGTGGTGACCCGCGTCCCTACGCGTTGCAGTACCTGCGCATCCGACCAGCCGGTCTTGCTCTCCAGCAAGCTCTTCTCATATGCGTTGCACAACAGCCAGGTGGCCCCCTCGACAAGCCGGCGGATCTCCGGGCCGTCCATGCGGGCAAGCTGCTGGGACGGGTCGGCGGCGAACGCGATGGAGCGATCCCGGCACTCGTCGGTGTGGCGGAGCATGGCCTCGGGGTCGTTCGGGCTGACCACCACCAGATCCAGACCACCGAGGCGCTCGATGATCGGTCCCAGCTCGATCAGGCGAGCATCGCTCATCGCGCCCGGGTAGAAGGAGGCAATCTGACACAGATCGCTGTCGGTCGTGCACACGAAACGAGCCGTGTGAAAAAGATCACTGACCAGTACCGAATCCGTGTCCACTCCGTGGCGATCCAGCCATGAACGGTAGTCGGCGAAATCCTCACCGACCGCGGCCACCAGGACGGGGCGAAGCCCCAGCCGCCCGAGGCCATAGCAGATGTTGGCCGCCGCTCCCCCGCGCCGGACAACCAGATCATCAACCAGGAAGGACAGCGACACCCGTTCAAGCTGGTCGGCGAGAAACTGGTCGGCGAACCGCCCCGGGAAACGCATGAGATGGTCAGTGGCGATGGAACCTGTCACGGCGATGCGCACGACACGCGAGCTTACCCGGTCGACAGCCGCTCGCTGGCGGAAAGCCTCATCTTCGGGGCGCCGCGACATCCACCGGAACATGGCGATGGTGCTCGCCCCAGCCGGAAACCGGTCGAGGCGAACACCATCATCTGCCTATCCCTGACGCGCCGGAACGGGACGAACCCGGCCCCGTGGCAATATGATCAGTGGAAGGAGTCGCCGCAGGCGCAGGAGCCCGCCGCGTTCGGGTTGTCGATCGTGAAGCCCTGCTTCTCGATCGTGTCGACGAAGTCGATCGTCGCGCCGCCGAGGTACGGGCTGCTCATCCGGTCGACCGCGACCTTGACACCCGAGAAGTCCAGCACGGTGTCGCCGTCGAGCTGACGCTCGTCGAAGAAGAGCTGGTACCGCATGCCAGAACAGCCACCGGGCTGCACGGCGATCCGCAGCTGGAGGTCGTCCCGGCCTTCCTGCTCAAGCAGGCTCTTCACCTTGCTCGAGGCCACATCGGTCAGGATGACGGTATTCGGCCGAGCCACGGTGTCCGTGCCGGTCACGGTGTCAGTCGTCGCGTCCTGGACGGTCATGGAGACTGCTCCCTAGGTTCCCTTGGGGCCCGCGAGTGCGCGAAAATCCATGCTCGCACATCGGTGGGCCAGCGAGCCCTTGTTGTCAGGTCTGGCCTGTATTGGTGTGCCCCACGCCAGCGGCCGCGCTCGGTACGCGGCCGCGTGAGATGCCGGTAAATATCGCCATTCAGGTGAATGTCGCCGTTCATGCCATCGCGGCGGTAGCCGTCACCCCCAACACCTACCTGCAACACCGCACGCCGCGATCGCCTTCCCATCGTACGCAGGAGCGCCGCGGACGACCAAGCACGGACCGGGGGGCTGTGATCGCGGACTCCCCCCGCCGACTGCGACACGTGCGCGCATAGCGAGTTAGAGTCTTATCGACCATTCGCGCACAGGCTAGGCGGCCAGGCCCCCCATCGGCCGGTCGACCGGAGGAGCGAGCATGACGATCAATCCCGCGCTCGGCCGCGCCGCCAGTACTCCGCCGGTCGGGCCGCCGGTCACATCGCCATCGGTCACAGCGCCGCCACCGATACTCCCGAATCCGCTTGCGATGCTGTTGCTCGGTCGCGCCGCCGATCCCGGCAGCGAGCCCGGGGTCGACTGCCCCGGCGCGCTGCCGCCGGCGTCAGATCCGCACCTGGTCGACCGCGCCGCGGCGGCTCGGGCGACGCTCGGCGACTCCGTCTTCGTGCTCGGGCACCACTACCAGCGCGACGAGGTCATCGCCTTCGCCGACGTGACCGGCGACTCGTTCAGGCTCGCGCGGCAGGCCGCGGCCCGTCCCGAGGCCAGCCATATCGTCTTCTGCGGCGTGCACTTCATGGCCGAGAGCGCGGACATCCTCACCGGGGAGCATCAGCAGGTGATCCTGCCCGACCTCGCCGCCGGCTGCTCCATGGCCGACATGGCCGCGATCGAGCAGGTGGAACAGGCCTGGGAAACACTGGCGGACGCGGGCCTCGCCGAGGACACGGTGCCGGTCAGCTACATGAACTCCACAGCCGCGATCAAGGCGTTCACCGGGCGGCATGCCGGCACGATCTGCACGTCGTCCAACGCCCGCCGGGCTCTTGCCTGGGCATTCGGGCCCGAGCGCCGCGGCCGGCGGGTGCTGTTCCTGCCCGACCAGCATCTCGGCCGCAACACCGCGGTGCTGGAGATGGGCATGTCGCTCGACGACTGTGTCGTCTACAACCCGCGCCGTCCCGGCGGCGGTGTCGGGACGGCACAGCTGCGCGACGCGCGGATGATCCTCTGGCGGGGGCACTGCTCGGTACACGGCCGGTTCAGCCGCGCCTGCGTGGACGAGGTCCGCGCCCGCCTGCCCCGCGTCACCGTGCTCGTCCATCCGGAATGCCAGTACGACGTCGTCACCGCCGCGGACCTGGTCGGCTCGACCGAATACATCATCAAGGTCGTCGATGAGGCGCCGCCCGGTAGCGCTTTCGCCGTGGGCACGGAGCTCAACCTGGTGCGGCGGCTCGCGCATCGGCATCCGGACAAGACCGTGGTCTTCCTGGACCGTACGGTGTGTTATTGCTCGACGATGAACCGTATCGATCTACCCCACCTCGTGTGGGCGCTCGAGTCCCTCACCCGCGGCGAGACGGTCAACCGCATCACGGTCGACCTCGATGTCGCGGCCCACGCCCGGAAGGCCCTTGACCAGATGCTGGCACTCCCCTGATGGCCCTGTTGAAACGACGCACAACGGCGTCGGCCGCGCCCGCCGCCCCACCCACCGACGGGGCTGCGCCCGGCGGCGGCGGAAACGAGCCGGGCAAGGGACGCCCGACCCCGAAGCGCAGCGCGGCACGCGCGGCACGCGCCCGTGGCGGCGTCCTCGCGGCCCCGGCTTCACGCAAGGACGCGCGTACCCGGTCCCGCGCGGAACGCCGTCGCCAGAGCCAGGAGTACCGGGCCGGGATGATGTCCGGGGACATCAGCAGACTGCCCCCGCGCGAGCGTCTCCCCGAACGTGTGCTGGCCCGGGACTTCGTCGACACCCGCCGCAACGTGGGGCCGTTCTTCCTGGTCGCCGCGGCGGTGTACTTCGTCGGTGGGCTCGTCCCGAACGTGTACGTCCGGCTCATCGCCACCTACCTGATGCTGCTGGGAATCCTCGCTGTGGCCGTCGACTCGATCGTGCTGTCGCGCCAGGTCAGCCGCAGAGTTGCCGAGAAATACCCGGCTTCGACGGTCCGGGTACGCGCGTACAGCGTGCAGCGCGCCCTGTTGCCGGCCCGCTGGCGGATGCCGCGGCCGCACGTCACCCGCGTCGGCAACGGGTGACGGACCACGCGGTGATCAGATGATGCCGGCACAGAGCGGGATGCTCCGGTACGACCCGGGCCTCAAGCTCTGTGCCGGGAATCATAGGGTGACCGGGTGGAGCATCGACGACTAGGACGCAGTGGGCTGAGCGTCAGCGAGATCTCGTACGGCAACTGGCTCACCCATGGCGACCAGATCGAACGGGATCAGGCCTTCTCGTGCGTACGCGCCGCGCTGGACAGCGGGATCACGACCTTCGACACCGCCGACGTGTACGCGGGTACGAAGGCCGAGGCTGTGCTGGGTGAGGCCCTGGAGGGGATACGGCGCGAATCGTACGAGCTGTTCACCAAGGTCTTCTGGCCGACTGGGCCCGGCCCGAACGATCGCGGTCTGGGGCGCAAGCACATCATCGAGTCCTGCCACGCCTCGCTACGGCGGCTGCGCACCGATCATCTCGATCTCTACCAGGCACACCGCTATGACCCGACCGTGCCCCTGGAGGAGACCCTGCGGGCCTTCGAGGACCTGGTGCGGGCCGGCAAGGTGCTCTACGTGGGTGTCTCGGAGTGGGACGCCACGCAGATCGCCGCCGCGGTGGAGATCGCCGCCGCGACCGGCTTCGACCAGATCATCTCCAACCAGCCGCAGTACTCGATGCTGTGGCGGAAGATCGAGGCGGAGGTCATCCCCACTTCCCGCGCCGCCGGCATCTCCCAGCTCGTCTGGTCACCGGTCGCGCAGGGTGTGCTCACCGGCAAGTACCAGCCGGGAACCCCGCCGCCGGAGGAGACTCGTGCGGCCAGCGGCTCCGGCGCGGGTTTCATCCGGCGGCTGATGGGGGACGAGGTTCTCACTCGGGTCCAGGGCCTGCTGCCGGTCGCGGCCGACGTCGGCCTGTCCCCCGCGCAGCTGGCCGTCGCCTGGGTGCTGCAGAACGACAATGTGGCATCAGCGATTATCGGAGCGTCACGACCAGAGCAGGTTCACGAGAACGTCAAGGCCTCTGGAGTGACGCTGGACCCGGAGGTCCTGACCCGGATCGACGCGGTGCTCGGCGATGTCGTCGTCACCGACCCGGACATCGTGTAACAAGCGGACGCGAAGCGACGGCCTCACGGCCAGGACGCGCTAAGAGCGCCCGGCAATAGGGGCGTGGATC
>NZ_CAKJTP010000157.1:0-2447 GCF_917627335.1 Protofrankia sp. CiT1
GCAGATGGTCGGTCTCACGGACGCTGCGGTAGCGGGCGAACCAGTACGACCGGTCTCCGTCGAGCAGGGAAAGAAGCCGGGGCAGGTGCGTGCGGAGGAGGTCGTCGAGACGTTCGGGATGGGTGAAGATCTGCGCGTAGAGCCAGGAGCCGTGCGGCGAGGCCGGCCGGTGCGCGGCATTCGCGTTGGTCACGAGCGGCAGGGCGCCGGTGACGAGATTCGGCGCCGCCGGCACCGCCCGGAGGAACGGTAGGACAACCTCGTGGACGTGGCCGCCGATCCATCCCGTGTCCTCGACGGAGTCGGTCTCGGTCAGCGTCGCGCGGCCGTGTTTGTCCAGGTGCTCGCGAAGGATCGCCAGATGCGCGTCCACGGTGAGATCCAGGCGCAGTGACCGGTGGTCGTCATGGAGCTCCACGATGTCTGGGCAGGCCCCTCGCTGCCGCCACCGGGCGAATGCCTGCTCCCAGGAGTGACCATCGGCGCGTAGCGCCGCGTGGTCCGCGATGCTGATCCGCCATGTCGCGGGTGACAGGACCGCGCGCCGGTAACGCACCCGAGGCGTGTAGGGCAGGCAGGCGGCCAGCGGTCCCCAGTCGAACTCGGTGAAACGGGCGAGAAAGCCACGGGTCAACGTGGCGAGGAACCGTGCCAGCGGCGGTGCCTGCTTGCGCAGGGCGAGCGCGTGGAAGACCTGCGGTTCGACGACCTGGCGCCGCGAGATGCCGACCAGGTGCAGCCCGTCGGCCACCGCGACGATCCCGAGATCATCCAGGCGGATCACGGTCGATTCGTCAGCCCGGTGCTCACCGACCGGCAGCACCTGGGGCAGCCAGCGGGGAACCCGGGAGACGTTCTCCGAGTGCGGAAACAGCGGCGGGAACGACAGCTGGACCGGCAGCGCGCCCTCGACAGCCGCCGGCGCTGCGGCGAAGACAGTGTCCAGGCCGGCGTGGCCCACGGCTGAGCCGAACCGGCAGGTGAGCGTGCCGAACGCCCACGCGGGATGAACGCCGAACGTGTAGTCCCCCGCCGCCAGAGCCTCGACGCTGGCTGCGTGGACACGGGCTCCCAGCTCGACGTGTGGCGGAATCCAGCGTGGATTCACCGGCCTGTCCGCCGTGATCGCGGCGATAAGGGAGTCGGTAAGCACGAGTTCGTGATGTCCGGCGGTGACCGTGTCCCAGGCCAGGCGCAGCAGCTCCTGGTCACGGTGGCTGACCGTGTCCTCGGGTTCGGCCAGCATGCTGCCCGGGAAGCCAGCCGGCCAGCCGATGCCCGTATCGGGATGCACCGCGTCCAGGACGGGGACGAGTGCTCCTGTGCCGTAGCGGTCCCAGAACTCGCGGCACCAGTCGTTCCACCCCTGGTCCGGACGCGGCTGGCGCGTGAGGCGCAGCAAGGCACCCACCGCTTGGGCCATCTCGTCGGCGAGGTCGGCGGGGACAGCGATGTCGCAGTCGAGGTGCAGGTCCCCGGCCAGCGGTGTCCGGCCGGCCGGCGACAGCCGCCGCATCCGTTCCGATGCCTCCTCCCGTAGCCGTGCCTGCGTGCCCGGCTCGGCGTGGTCGTTGTTGTGCGTCCGGATCAGCTGCTGGGTGGCGCGGAGATCGCCCAGCATGGCGGCTGTCGCCTCGCCGTCGCCGGCCATGGCCTGCTCGACCGCCGCGATCACATGCGCCAGCGGGTCAGCCACGGTCATAGGCGCACGAAGATCCGTGATGAGGATGCCCTGGGCGACCAGGTCACCGAGCACACGGCGGACGGCCGTGGCAGGGGCGGCAGGAAACGCGAGCGCGACCTGGTCAAGCAGAAGGTGGAACGGGATCGGCTTGGCCGCCAGATCACGGATGAGACGCATCACCGCCGTGTTACGCACCGTCACCCGTCCCGGGCCGCGAGGCATCTCGATCCGGTCGCCGCGTTCGACCAACAGGTCGCAGACCACGACGTCCAGGCGAGCAAGCAGGTCGGGCAGCATCTCCAGCCGCTCGACAACGTCGTCCAACCACAGCGTGTCCGCCCGCAGGACCAGCCGGTGGCTCGCTCCCCAGCGCGCACGTACACCCTCGCCGATATGGATACCGGCGACACCGGCGAACAAGCCGAACGGAGTCGGCCGTCCCAGGGAACGCAGCAGATAGCGGACGACTGCCGAGGTCACCCGTCGAACCTGTTTGCCGCCCGCCGCCTGGTTGTCGAGAACAGACTCGACCTGAGCGGCGAACGACCCGCTTGCGTAGCGGATCGCGTCGGCAAACCCGGACAGTGCCCATACGGCGCGCAGCCACGACCGGCACGAGTCCGGATCGGACAACGTCGGCCAGTCCTCCGGCTGCTGGGACAGCGGAAGGACCGCCGCCCGCAGCATCGCACCGCCACCATGGCGGTACAGCGGTACGTCCACGTCGACCATCACACCTCCGTCTCACACTGCGGTCGCCGGC
>NZ_CAKJTP010000157.1:3068-9728 GCF_917627335.1 Protofrankia sp. CiT1
GAGCCGGCGACCGCAGCCGTCACCAGGTCAGTCGCTGGCGCACGCCGAGGCACAGGTCGAACCGCAGGTGTCGCTCGTGTCGCACGCCCGGATCGTGTATCCGGGCGCCGCCTCGACCGTCACCTGCACATCGAGCTGAAACTCGTCCAGCAGGCCGAGCGGTGTCGCCTCGGTCCGCTCCAGAACCGCACTCGCGGAACCACCAAGCGTCATGGTCATCAACCCCTTCGAAGGAGGAAACAGGGCAACGCCCCGAGGGCGCGCCGTAACGATGCTCCGTCCCGGCCCGTGAACCATTCCCACCAGTCAGAATCTTTGGCTTCGCGCTCCGGGTGGCGCTTGACCTGCGAAAACAGGGTCCGCGAGCCCTCCACGTTCGGCGATCGGCCAGGGCTTGACGACGAAACGTTCGTGAGCCACGAATCGCCGCGGCACACACGGCGGCTGTCACCCTTACGAAGGAGATCTTTTGTCTACCAGCGTCCAAGATCGATGCTGCCCCCCGTCGTGGGGTCAACGACGCCGTTCGCACTGCGGGGGCACAAGGCCGGCAGCCTCGGCCATTTCGTCGATCTCTCGGGCCACAGGGACCGCATCTGTCCTGGATACATCCGGACGGTGCGAGGAACCGTTCCAGCGACTCCTGCTCGTAGGTCACGTCGTAGGGCCCCGTCGCCGGGCTGCCCGGGGGTAAACGGTCGGTGGTGGTCCGTAGAGTTGCGCCGATCGGTCCGTGCCCGTGGCCGAGGAGGGCGGTGCGTCATGACTCGCTGGTTCAACACGGCTGGTCCGTGCGACCCGGCGCTTCATTACATGATCCCGGCGTCGGCCCGGCTGCCGGACGTGCCCGGCCTCGTGGCGCGGCACGGCTACTTCGTCGTGCACGCTCCCCGGCAGACGGGGAAGACGACGACGCTGCGGACGCTCGCCCAGGAACTGACCGCGACCGGCCGATACGCGGCGGTGCTGACCTCCTGCGAGCCCGGGAGGCCCTGGGCGGAGGACGTCGCCGCGGCCGAACGCGCCATCCTCCGGACGCTGGGGGACAAGACCGCCGACGCCCTGCCCGCCGAGCTCCGCCCGCCGGCCTGGCCGGAGGCACCCGCCGGGGCGGTGCTGAGCAGCGGGCTCACGGCCTGGTCGAGGGTTTGCCCGCGGCCGGTGGTGCTCTTCCTTGACGAGATCGACGCCCTGGAAGGCCGCACGCTGATCAGCGTGCTCAGCCAGCTGCGCAGCGGCGCCACCGAACGGCCAGCGAACTTCCCCATGTCGGTCGCCATCTGTGGCCTGCGCGACCTTCGCGATTGCCACCCCCGAAATCGCTTCGCGATTCCGCGGGTCCCCGGGACTGCCTCTGGCGGAAACGCCAACCGCCTGGGCGGTCCCAGCCCCTTCAACATCATCGTCAAGTCGCTACGACTCGGGAACTTCACCCCCCACGAGATCGGTGAACTCTACGGCCAGCACACCGCCGACACTGGGCAGCCGTTCACCGACCGGGCGGTCGAGCGGGCGTTCGAACTGACCGACGGACAGCCCTGGCTGGTCAACGCGCTCGCGAACGAGATCATCGTCGAGATGGCGGTGACGCCACCGACCCCCATCACCGCCGCGCACGTGGAGAAGGCAGCCGAGCGCCTCATCCAGGCCCGAGCCACCCACCTGGACTCGCTGGTCGACAAGCTCAACGATCCCCGGGTCCGCGCCATCATCGAACCACTGATCACCGGCACCCCGCCAACGCAGCGACCGAAGAACGACGACATCCAGTACGTCCGCGACCTCGGCCTGCTCGCCCAAGACGCGCCGGTCCGCCCAGCTAACCCGATCTACAACGAGGTCATCGTCCGGGCCCTGACCGACGGTGTCCTGGAATACGCCACCGGCGTCCCCCGCCCCCGCGCCTATGTGCTTCCCGACGGCCGGATGGACTTCACCCGGCTCCTCACCGAGTTCGCCGCCTTCTGGACGGCCAACGGCGACATCCTCGTCTCGCAGCAGATCTACCACGAGGCCGCGCCTCATCTCGTTCTCCAGGCGTACCTGCAGCGGGTGGTGAACGGTGGTGGCACCGTCCTGCGCGAGTACGGCGTGGGCCGGGGCCGGCTCGACCTCCTCGTCACCTGGCCCTACCGCGGTCCCGAGGGCGCCGGGGCCGTGCAGCGCCAGGCCCTCGAGCTCAAGGTCCGCGCCGAGGGCGACGCCGACCCCCTCGGCTCCGCACTCGTCCAGCTCGACGGCTACCTCGACCGCCTCGGCTCGACACCGGCGCCCTGCTCCTGTTCGACCGCCGGCCGACGGCTCCCCCCATCCACGAGCGCACGACCATCACCGCCACGACCAGCCCAGCCGGCCGCCCGATCACCCTGTTCCAGGGTTAGCGCCGAGGGGCTCCAGGGGCAGCGCCGGGCTTCGCCCACCGTCATCGCGTTCCCCGGCGCCTGCCCACTCCAGCCGGGCAGGCGCCGGAAGTTACCCCTCACCAGCTCCAGCCCTGGTCGGCCACGAAATCGATCAATCTGAGGCAGGGTACGCCGAGCGCCGCGCACACGTCCGGTATTCGTGGCCGTTCGATACTTCCGCTCATGCTCTCTTCGGTGACAACGATTCCACCGACCGCGAGGGCGAGCCCGATCACAAAGGGATCCGCGCCGTTCCGGCCACCGCCCTTTCCCATCATCTTGGGATGCGAGGCGAGTACCGTCTTCGTCGCCTGCTGGATCTCGAGCCCGAGCGCGACGAACAAATCGCTCTGGAGGCTGGCCCACGTATTCACCTCGTCGTCGCGCTTGGCCAGCTCGTCCCTGACGACATCGACCGCCCGGATGTCACCGGCCGCGATCATCTCCTCGACATTGCGCCAGAGCGATGGGAAGACCGCGGGAGGCAGCAGGTCACGTCGCCCGTTGATCAGCGCGCTGGTGTCGAATGAATAAAATGACATCCGTCATGCCGGCAGCCGAACTGCTGCCTCCTCTGCCAGCTTCGATATCTGCCCCACCTTCGCGTTGAGATAGGTGGCGGCCGTGTAACTGTCGATGACCCGCCGGCGGTGTGCATCCGCTACTCGACGCACGTAGCCTTTTCCCAGGTCGCGCGCGGCGTTCCGGTACCAGTTGCCACCGCCCCGGCTGCGGTCGGAGTCCGCCTCGTACGCGGCGATGAACTGCGGCCGTCGGGCCTCGTAGAGTTCCCTGCTCGCGCGGCCGAGGGTGACCAGCCGCCGCAGAAATGCCTCGGCACTCACTCCGAACGGGGCAGCGGCCCTCCGGAGGGCCACATAGTCCCACTGTTCGTCCACCTCGCCGTGGCCTGTCGACTCCAGCCAGGAGATCACGGTCTCGGCCGGCATCAGGGCCGCGGCCGCCACCGCGTTGCACCGGGCTTCCAGCCACCGGTCGGCTGTCGTCTCACGCTGGTTGGTGACCATGTCGCACAGCCCGCCGGTGTGCAGAAGAAGGTGCGCGTACTCATGCAGCAGAGAGAACAGCCGGCCACGGGGTGCGTCGCTTCCGTTCAACATGATGACCGGGTACTGGTCGAAGTAGAGCGAAAACGCCCTCATCTCCCGGGTCAGCACTCGACCCTGCGACGTCGACATGACGAGGATGCCGGCATCCTCCGCAGCTGACGTCCAGTAATTGAGGGCGTCGTACTCCGTGCCGGTCACTGGCGGCGAGGCGGGCTGGGTTGTCGTCAGGACGTGGCGCGCGAAGGCGCCGATTCTCTCCTCATCGTCCCCCTCGGCGACGGCGGCCGTGTTCCAGATGGTGGGCGGCGGTCGCTCATCGATCTCAGCCAGTTCCAGCGCGTGGTCTCGCTGGGCAAGCGCCCTCCGGTACTCCGCGTGTAGCTCGGGTGACCATTCCCGGTCCACTCCAGCGTCTAGTCGCCGGAAGTCGCGCATCGCGTCGAACGAGTGAGGTGGCGCAGGCAGGAAGAAGACGCCCAACGGACGCTTGTAGGCGACCGCAGCCGCACGCAGCTGCGCAATCGTGGGCTGCACGGTGCCGGCTTCCCACTCGTCGACGCGCCCGTCCGGAACGCCAATCCGGCGTGCGGCCGCGATCGGTGTCAACCCGATCGAGAGGCGAGCCCACCGCAGAACCGAGGGTTCGACGAGCGCGGGAATCGACTGCGCCATACCACCATCGCCATCCCCTCGGCCGCAGGTACAGGACAAGACATGTGACCACTTTCCCGAACGAGCCTAGCGTGATTGCGCCGGCCCGACGATCAGCCACACTCCTCTCTCTTGTCTCTTGTCCCCACGCGCGGGCATGAACGATCAGTGACGGCTCAGATGCTATCGGCTTGGCTCGCGCAAGGCCAGCGCCGATGGGGCGTCAGACGGTGAAGGTAGCCTGCGACACAACGCGGTATGTTTGGCTGTCGCGCAGGCAAAGCAGTCCCAAGTACTCGCACGACCGGAATTCGGGGGGCCGAATGACCAGCCCGTCGCCTCAGCCGCTGCTGCGCGACGTCATCGACATCCCGGAGCGGACGTCGGACAGCGACTTCGTCCTCAAGCTCACCGAGGGTGTCGCCGACGCGGCCGCGACGATGCGCGACTATGTGCTGACCGACCGGCTGGTGCACAACTTCGACGAGGCGCTCGGCCTGATCGCGCAGGCGGTGGGCACCGGGGCGTCCAAGGGCGTCTACCTGCACGGCTCGTTCGGCTCCGGCAAGTCGCACTTCATGGCGGTGCTGCACGCGCTGCTGCGCGGCGAGCCCGCCGCGCGGGCGCTCGACGACCTGGCCGCCGTGCTCGGCAAGCATGACGGCGAACTGGCCGGCAAGAAGTTCCTGCTCGTCCCGTTCCACCTGCTGGGCGCGAAGTCCATCGAGCAGCGGGTTCTCGGCGGCTACGCCGACCGGCTGCGCACGCTGCACCCCGAGGCGCCGATCCCGGCGGTGCACCGGGCCGAGGCGTTACTCGACGAGGCCCGCGGCCTGCGCGCGAAGGTCGGCGACGCGGCCTTCCTCACGGAGCTGAACCGCGCGGGCTCGGGCGGCGGCGAGGATAACGAGTGGGGCAACGACGCGTCCTGGACGGCCGCCGAGCTGGACGCGGCCCTGACCCCGACCGGTGCGGACGCGGCGGCGCGCCGCCGGCTCACCTCCGACCTGCTCTCGACCTGGTTCCCGAACACCTACCGTGACCTGCGCGAGGACGCCGAGGGCTTCATCTCCCTCGACCAGGGCCTGAGCGAGATCGCCCGGCACGCGAAGGAGCTGGGCTACGACGCGGTCATCCTGTTCCTCGACGAGCTGATCCTCTGGCTCGCGAACAACATGGGTGACCAGGGGTTCGTCTCCCGGGAGGTCCAGAAGGTCACGAACTTCGTCGAGGGTGGGCTCGGCGCCCGGCCCATCCCGGTTGTCAGCTTCATCGCCCGGCAGCGCGACTTACGGGAGCTGGTCGGCGAGTCGATCGCCGGCGACGTCCGGCTGAGCTTCCTCGACGTGCTCACCTTGGCTGACGGCCGGTTCGATAAGATCATCCTGGAGGACCGCAACCTGCCGCTGATCGCCAACCGGCGGCTGCTGCGCGCGAAGGACACCGCCGCGGCGGCCCAGATCGAGAAGGCGTTCGAGACGACGGCGAAGGTCCGCGCCGAGGTGTGGGACACGATGCTCGGTGGCAGCGCCCAGCTCGGCGCCGACCGGGACGCGTTCAGGCTCTCCTACCCGTTCAGCCCGGCGTTCATGGACACCCTCGTCCACGTCTCCGCCGCCCTGCAGCGCAACCGGACCGCGCTCAAACTCATGCGCCAGCTGCTCGTCGCGCAGCGGGACGAACTGCGCCTGGGCCAGGTCATCGCGCTGGGCGATCTGTGGGACGTCATCACCCGGGGCGGGGACGCCCCGTTCACCGACGTGCTCAAGGCCGAGTTCGAGGCGGCGCAGCGGCTCTACAACCGCAAGCTGCGCCCGTTCCTGCTCGACACGGAGGGCCTCGACGAGGACATCCTCGCCCGGGTGCGCCGCGCCCAGGCGACCCGCGCCGCCGTCGACGGGGAGCTGGCCGTCAAGGTCCGCCGCTTCACCGCCGACGACCGGCTGGTCAAGACCCTGCTGCTCGCCGCGCTGGCGCCGAGCGTGCCGGCGCTGCGCAACCTGACGCCGCGGCGGCTCTCCGCGCTCAACCACGGCAGCATCACGAGCCCGATCCCGGGCGGCGAGGCCGGCGTCGTCGGCAAGAAGGTCGAACGCTGGGCCGGCCAGTTCGGCGAGATCAAGTACCTGCCAGTCGAAGGTGGCGATCCCGGCGTCGGCCTGGAGCTGGTCGACGTCGAGATCGACGGTATCCTGAGCCAGACGACCGCCTACGACAGCGGCGGCAACCGCCGCGCCCTGGTCAGGAAGCTGCTCGTCGAGGAGCTCGGCGTCACCGTCACCGACGATGCCTACGGCGACCGGCTCGACCTGGTGTGGCGAGGCTCCAGGCGCTCCACCGAGGTCATCTTCGGCTCGCTGCGCGGCTCGGACCTGCGTGACGACCAGCTGGAACCGGTCGATCCCCAGACGTGGCGGCTGGTGATCGACTACCCGTTCGACGACGCCGGCAGGCCGCCGGTGGACGCGCGGGCCCGGGTCGAACGGCTGCGTGGCCGTGGGACGCCGCACCGGGCGGTCTGCTGGATCCCGGCGGAC
>NZ_CAKJTP010000158.1:0-6498 GCF_917627335.1 Protofrankia sp. CiT1
ATCGAGGCCGCCGCCCGCAGGCTGGGCCGCCCGGCGCCGCCGCGGCCGTTGCTACCGCCGCTGCCCGCGGACCTGACACTCGACGGCCTCGCGGCCTGGGCCACCGAGGAAGCATCCGCGACGGCTGTCCCGTACGGTCTCGCCGACGTACCCGACGCGCAGGCCCAGCCGCCGGTGGCGCTTGATCTCGCCGGGCACGACAGGCTGCTGGCGGCCGGCGGGCCGCAGCAGGGCCGCACGACGTTGGCCCGAACATTGATCACAAGTCTGGCGTCACGCTTCCGGCCCGATCAGGCGCAGGTGTACGTCATCGAGCACCAGCCGGCGGGGCTGGCGGCCTACGCGGGCTTGCCACACTGCGGCGCGGTGATCGCCGGCAGCGAGCCGGACCGTATCCGCAGGTTCATCACCTGGCTGAACGAGGAGGTCGGCCGGCGCCAGTTCAGGCGATCGGACGGCGGGGCGGCAGCCGGCGGGCAGCGGGATCCGTGGCTCGTCGTCGTGGTCGACGGCTGGGAACGGTTCGAGAACCGCGCTGACCCGGCATTCCAGGAAACATCGTTGCTGACGACGTTGCGCGAGGTGACCCTGTCCGGGCCGCCGCTCGGCGTGCACATCGTGCCGCTCGGCGGTCAGGAGCTGTTCACCAGCAGGGTGGCGACGCTGTTCAACCGACGCCTGCTCCTGCCGTTCGGCAAGGAGGAACTACGCCGGGCACACCTGGCGTCCAGAACGGCGAGCCCACCGGAAATGCCCGGCCGAGCCGTGGACGCCGCCACCGGGACACACATCCAGATCTGCCGCCCGGACGTTGACGCCGACACACTGATCACCCAGGTCGCAGCCCGATTTTCCGGCATCGAGCCGACCGCAGCCGGGCTGCCACACGCGTTCCCCGCGCTGCCCACCCAGGTCACCATCGACGATCTGCGGGTGCCTGACTCGCCTCCATCTGGAACCTGGCTCCCGCTCGGCGTGGGCGGCCCAGATGCGGACACCGTGGGCATGGACTTCTTCGGCACCGGGCCACAGCTGCTGCTCGTCTCCGGCCCGGCTGGTTCCGGACGGACGGCCGCGGCCGCGGCCGTGGCCCGCGGGCTGCGGCGGATGGGCGTCGGCGTACTGATCATCGCCCCGCCGCGCTCACCGCTGCCCGCCCTCGTTGAGGACGACGACGTCCGGATCATGACCGGGACAACACTGAAGGACACCGAGCTGCGGGCCGAGGCCGAAGCTTTCGGTGACCAGCGGTACGCCGTCGTCGTCGACGACTGCGATCAGATCACCCTGATCCCGACGCAGGTCAACTTCGCCGACGGCCCCACGTTGTTGCAGGACATCGCAAGCCCCGGGTCACTCGGCCGGCAGGCGCTCGTGCTCTGCGGTGACGCGGCACTGATCCTCACCGGTCAACGCCGATCCCTCGCCCGGGTCGTCAGTGAGATCATGAGCAGCGGCGCCCGGCTGCTGCTCACCCCCACCTCCCCGGTGCTGGCACGCGAGCATGGCTTCAAGCTCGAGCCCGACCAGTTCTTCGCCGCCCCACCCGGCCGCGGTCACCTCTCCACCGGCCATGCCACGGCCTTGGTGCAGCTCGCCCGGTAGGTCTCGCCCGGTAGGTATGGACATAGCGCCCGGTAGGTACCGGCATAGCGGCGGTGGCCCTATGCGTGCCAAGCCGCTGTCCGGACAGGTACGGGTATCCGCCAGCACAGGCTGGTACCGGGAATCGTGAGGGTCTGCTCATCAGGGGTGACCGTGAGCAGGAACCTGTTGCACCCGGGACGG
Source organism: Protofrankia sp. CiT1 (assembly GCF_917627335.1). Classification (NCBI taxonomy): domain Bacteria; kingdom Bacillati; phylum Actinomycetota; class Actinomycetes; order Frankiales; family Frankiaceae; genus Protofrankia; species Protofrankia sp. CiT1. The sequence continues at coordinate 1,789 of NZ_CAKJTP010000158.1, forward strand.
CCGAGGGCATCCCAGCCGTGCAGGGTGTCCTCGACGATCGACCAGACTGGGTTGGCTCCATAGTCGTGTACACGAAGCGTGCCGTCATCGTGGATCCGGGCGACACAGAAACGATCAGGGTCGGAAGTCCGGAAAAAAGCATCACGCTCCGCGCCGCCAAAAAGCCCGATGAAGGACAGGTCAGGGATACGCATCTGGAGGAGAAAACGGAAGGTCGCGTCGTTGAAGACCGCTGGGTCGAGATTGCTGGTCCGTTCCCGGGACGGATCGCGCTCGGGAATGACGAACATCGGTAGCGCGGCGGGCAGCTGTGGGCGCGATACCATGAAAAACAGCGGGCGCGCGTCGAGAAAACCACTGGCGGTGCCGTCCTCTCGTATCTCCAGCAGGACCGACGTGCCGCCCTTCACGCTACCCGAAAAAATCACAAAAATCTTCGCGCCGGGCCGGGCCTGTTCCACCCAGAAGTAGGAGACATGCGTAAAGGAACATGTCGTGATAATGCGATCGTAAGGGGCCATGCCCGGATAGCCGGCAGCACCGTCCGCCACCAGCAGGGTCGGACGGTAGCCCATGTTGGCAAGCACGGCAGCGGCGCGGCCGGCCACGGCATCGTCGTACTCGATCGAGACCACGCCCGCGTCGCCCAACCGGTGGCAGAGCAACGCCGTGGAATAGCCGGTGCCAGTGCCGATCTCCAGGACGCGGTGCCCGTCCTGGACGTCGAGGTCCTCCAGCATCCGTGTCACCAGGCACGGCATGGTGGATGAGCTGGTCGGCATCCCGAGCTGGACCTGGGGCGTGGGCGCCCACAGGTCGTCGTTACCCGAAATCTGCGTTATCCAGGTCTCATCCGTATACACCAGATCAAACCATTCCTGGTCGCCCAGCGAATCAGCGATAACAGGGGTGTACGTGGGCGGGCTGTTACTGATTTTCCGGTAGAATCTGGGCAGAAAAACATGCCGTGGTGTCGCCAGAAACGCATCCCGCCAGGGCTTCGATCGCAGATCCCCGCGCGCCGTCAGCGCATCGGCGAGCATGACCAACCGGCTGCCGATATCGCCGGTCGGCAGTTTTGTATCAGCGGCCATCAACGCATCCTCTCGCCAGAAGATCGGCGAGTGCCGCCGTCATCGGCAGACCGGCATGCTCTTCCTCCAGCCACGCCCACTGGCCGTTGGGATTACATTCCAGAAAAACAAGAACATCGTTCGCGTCCAACGCGAAGTCAAACGCGCCGAACATCAGCCCGAACCGCTCCAGGTAGGCGCGTACCGCCCGGATCACATGATCCGGAATATCCATCACAGTATACTGTAGCGTACTGTAATCGCGACGCCAGTCAAGGTGCTCGCCGTCAATTCTGACCGCGAACACCTCTCGACCAATCACCGTAACCCGGATATCCGCTGCTTTTTCGACTTTAGCCTGGACCAAATGGACAGTATGCCGCATCGTCTCGTCGAAGTCAGCGGCGTCCACCTCCCGTACCCACACCGTCCGCGTCTGGCCCTCCGCGTCGGCATAGGGCAGCAGCCGCAGCGGCTTGTACACTACCGGACCGACCGCACCGGCGAACGCCCGCGCGGCCGCCGGGTCATTGGTCACCAACGTCGGCGGCACCGTGAAGCCGACCTCCGCGGCAACGGCCAGCTGTGCCGGTTTAAGCTCCGCGTCGGCGATCCGATGGGGATGATTGACGTACAGACAACCCGGCAACGAGGTCAGGACCCCGCCGAGCCCGTAACGGGCCTGCAATATCGCGAAGGCCCGATCCTGCGGGGCCATTTCCGGAAAAACAAACGCACTCGGGCGACGGTAGTACAACGAGCGCACAGCCGAGAGCAACACCGTCCGGGAGCGTGCCCGCAGCCAGCCGCCAACGCCATCAATATGACAATAGTTATCAAGATTATAAATTCCACCAAAGGCACCGCGGTCATCACGGGTGTCCCCCGCGCCTACCGTCGCCGCGAACGACAGATGCGTGGGGAAGTCAGCGGTGTCGAACCGCACTACCGGCACATTCCGCTCGTTCAGCGCGGCGACCACCAGATCGGCGGTCGGGTCGTCGAGCTGGGTCACGACCAGCACAGGCCGCTGATCCGACACCGCTCAGTCCACCGGGTTCGAGTCCTGCGCGAAGTCCGTGTCCGGATCCCCGTGCTGGCCATCACCCCGGCTGCCTTCGGTCGCGGTCGAGCGCTCCGTGCCCTGGTAGGTCCTGCTGTGCCTGCCCGTGTCGAGCACATGTCCGTCAGCGTCGTAACAGACCGCGGTCTGGGCCACCGGGTCGAGATCCACCCGCACCACCCTCGGCCCGGCCGCCTCGCCACGCGCCCTGTGCGGCTCCATCCGCCGCACCCCCCACGGCCGCACGGTTCCCGCCGGCACCTCGGGTGCAAGACCAGTGCGCGGATACATCGGCAGCCTGTCCTCGGACGGAAACAGCACGCCCATGCAACGACCTCCCTCTGGAAGCAACAGCCCATCCCGCACACTCAGGATGAACCCTCAGTATCCAGAGAATTTCGGCTAGCTACAACAACTCTTCGCGACTCATTGACGACAGGGCCCGCCACCTCGCCGTTCGGCAGCCCACACCCGCCAGCGCGTGATCCGGTCGCCCGATAAGAAGCCAATGACCCTGTCAAGATCACAAACGGTGACACACGGTAGAGCGGTATGGCCGATTCGCAGTACGGCCGATTCACGGTACGGAAGTACGGGAGTACGGCAGCGGAGGTACGGTTAGCAGTATGAAGACGACCGTGGAGTTGCCAGAGGTGCTGGTGCGCGAGGCACAGGACGTGGCCCGCGCTGAAGGCACCACGCTGCGGAACCTCGTCGAGGAAGGGCTGCGCGCCGCCCTTGGACGGCGCCGCTCGGCGTCCCAGTTTCGGTTGCCGGACGCGTCGGTGAACGGCAACGGCCTGCGCCCGGAGTTCCGCGACAGTGGCTGGGACGAAGTGCGTGCGGCAATCTACGGTGACCGTGCATGATTGCGGTCGACACGAACATCCTCGTCCATGCGCACCGGCGGGACTCGCCGTTCCACGAACCAGCGGCTGCCGCCGTCCGCGACCTCGCCGAGTCGCCGGCTACGTGGGCGATTCCATGGCCGTGCGTACACGAATTCTACTCGATTGTGACGCACGCGCGTATCTACGATCCGCCCAGCAGCCCAGCCGAGGCCATAACACAGGTGGAGGCCTGGCTCGGCTCACCGTCGCTGACGTTGCTCCATGAAGGAGCGACGTACTGGCCGACGCTACGGGACATGATCGGAGCTGGAAAGGTGCGGGGTCCGATGGTCCATGACGCCCGGATAGCCGCCCTGTGCCACGCAAACGGTGTTCGGACGTTGTGGAGCGCCGATCGCGGCTTCGGACGCTTCCCGGCCCTGGTCATCCAGAACCCCCTCGTCCCGAGGTAGGCATTGACGCACGAGAACTGACCCCCGCGCCAACGGTCGTCGATCGCGTGGTCCCAGCTGATGTAGGCCGCGGTCAGCCGGGCGTCGGTGTCCAGTCCAGGCCGGGGCTGTCCCGGACGGCTGCCCAGGCGGTGGACAGGTCGCGGTGCGCGGCGTAGAGCGCGCGGAACCGGGCGAGCCAGTCGCGTTCCCAGTACTCCAGCCGGGTGGGATTCGTGAGCTTGGCCGGATGACATGCCGCGAACATGGGCCAGTGGAGTGGTTGATAGACGACACCGGTACGGTACATGTGACGCGGGCACGGCTTGGCGGGCAAGCTTGGGTCCGGCTTTTCGGGCGGATTTTTTCATGGGGGCTTGGGGCATGCGTTGTCATGTGGGATGCGCGATGTGGACGCACACGTCTTGGCAAGGACGCTTTCTGGCGCACCCGCTCCCGTCCCACGAACGCCTGCAACACTACGCCAGTTGGTGCAACGCGGTCGAAGGGAATACAACGTTCTATGCAACGCCGGCCAAAAGCACCGTAGCCTCGTGGGCACGGCAGACCGACACCGACTTTCGATTCGTGATCAAAATGCCGAAAATTATCACGCATGAACGCCGTCTTACGGACGTTGACGAGGTGCTGCACGCCTTCCTGGAAGCGATCGAGCCACTCGGCCCACGGGCCCACGCCCTCTGGATACAGCTTCCAGGATCGTTTACCCCCGCCGACGTCCCCATACTTGCCCGCTTTCTGCGCCAGCTCACCAGGTCCCACCGGTACGCTGTGGAGGTCCGCCACCCCGCATTCTTCAACGACCCCCGCGCGGCGCGACTTCTCGAAGGAGCACTTGCCACCGCAGCCGCCGAATGGATTCCGTTCGACACCACCGTATTATTTCAAAGTCCACCACAGAGCGACGCTGAACGAGACGCATGGACCAAGAAGCCGCGCGTACCGCTCCGATCGCTCGCGTTGACCGACCGGCCGATCATCCGCTACCTCGGCCGCGACGCTTCCGCACGGACGATCGAAGGCTGGCAGCGTTGGATTGACATTGTCGTCGAATGGTTGCGTGAGGGCCGCTCACCCACTGTCTTTATTCACACCCCGGACAACGCCGACGCACCACAACTCGCGCGCCGCTTCCATGACAACGTACGGGTGCGCCTGCCCGAACTCGATGCGCTGCCTCAGCCGATACCGACCGGGCCGCCAACCCTCTTCTGAACAGTTTGTCGTTGGGTACGCTTATCCGGTCCAAAACCGTACCCAACGACAAACCC
>NZ_CAKJTP010000158.1:6802-9323 GCF_917627335.1 Protofrankia sp. CiT1
GGCGGCCGTGACCGGCATCCCGAAGGACTCGGTGGCCAATGTCACCCAGGTCGCCACCCTCGACCGCGCCGACCTCGAGAGCCGGGTCGGCGAGATCCCCGCGTGGCTGGTCGCCGACGTAGAGCGAGGGCTGCGCCGGGTCCTGGTGCTGTAGCGACAAAAGATCATCCCGTGCGCCGGCTTCGCGGCCGATATCCGGGACGGACATGCGAAATCAGATCCGGTGGTAGACCCCGTGACGGTGGGCGACAGGGACAACGAGGCCGAGCAGGACGTCGTCATGCACCTCGTAGATCACACGATAGTCGGCGACACATTGGCTGGAAGGACATGCCGAAAATGATCAAGAAACTGCATCCACCCCAGAAGATCCTTATATCGAACGCGACAGCTACAGGTAATGTGATCCACTGTGACTTCGATACCCGAGCCGGTGGCTACTGATCAGATTGCCAGGTGGGCATCCGAGGGCGAATCTGATCACCAGGAATTCAAGGAGTCGACGGGCCAGCGAACGGCGGCAGCCCGCACGCTATGTGGGATGGTAAACCTGCACGGCGGTCGGGTGCTGTTCGGTGTCCGTCCAGACGGCCACATCGTGGGTCAGCAGGTCACCGACGAAACGCTGGAGAAACTTCATGCGGCGCTGGCGCCGTTTGATCCCGAGATCATGCCGACCATGGAGAGAGTAACCGTCGCGGAAGGCCGGGAAGTAATCGTGGTGGCAGTCCCACAGGGCCGGTATCGGCCTTACCGGTACAAAGGTGTCGCCTACAAGAGAATCGGCGCGGTCACGGCCGTCATGTCCCGTGAAGAGTACGAGCGGCTGTTCCTCGAACAGATGCACACATCCGACCGGTGGGAGATCGAGCCAGCCGCTCTGGCACCCGACGACCTCGACCACGCGGAAATCGCACGGGCGCTCGACGATGCGGTCCGCCGGGGGCGGGTCAGCGAACCGCTCAGCCGTGACCCCCTCGACCTGCTGCGCGGCCTCGGCCTGGTCAAGGGTGAACGCATCCTCAACGCTGGTGCGGTCCTGTTCGCCAGGAGCGAACGACTACTCCCCGACTATCCCCAGTGCCTGGTCAAACTCGCCCGTTTCCACGGGACCATTCGTGGCGAATCCATCGCCGACGAACGCCAACTACACGGCAATGCCTTCACGCTGTTGCGCCAAGCCGAGGAATTCTGCCGGACCCACCTGCCGGTCGCGACACGCTTGGACCCTACCAGCATGATCCGCCATGACCAGCCAGAGATCCCAGTGCTGGCGTTGCGGGAGGCACTGGCCAACGCCATTTCGCACCGCGAGTACAGCACCGCTGCCGGGTCGATCAGTGTTTTCATCTACGACGACCGAGTCGAGGTCGCGAGTATCGGCGGCCTGCATTTCGGCCTGTCCGTCGACGACCTCCTGCGACCGCACGAGTCCCAGCCGTGGAATCCACTGATCGCTGGCGCCCTCTACCGCCGCGGCGTCGTCGACAGCCTTGGCAGCGGCATCCAACGTATGATCAGAATAGTGGAGGCGACCAGGATCCTCCCACCGACGATCATCGATACGGGAACGAGTGTGCTGGTGACGTTCCACCGCCGTGGCGCCGTGCCGGCGCATCTTCGGGATCGCGGCGTCTCCCGAGAGGGCATGGCCGTACTACAGGAACTTCTGGCTGCCGGCACATCCCTTCCCCTACGTGATCTTATTGCAGCAACGAACGTCAACCCGGGAATGTCCGACCGGACAATACGCGAGGAGCTCCAGCGGCTCCGGCGCCTGGAACTGGTGGAACCTGGAGGCACGGGCCGAGCCGCCCGCTGGGTCCTCACTGAGGCAGCCAAAGATCTCTTGGGGGTCGCACGGCATAGACCGACGAGCATGTCGTCGACCTCGGTGACATAACCATTCGGGCTGTGGCTGTAGTCACGGCATTGCAGCAGCCTGGCCTTCCAACCCGTTCCCGGCCACCGCCTGTCACGGTCTGTGAGAGCAACTGGTAGTCAACGTCCCACACCTGGGCCGGCACGATCAGGCCGCGTCACCGGTGTCGGTAGGCGTCGGTGACGCGTACATACCCATCGCCGCCGCGTCCGCGGTCATCTCCGACAACAGCTCGCGGCCCACCGCACCACCTGCCAGCATGTCATCGCCAGGCAGTCATGAGCTCGTCCGGGCCGACCGACCGCAATGGCAGATCGGCGGCGACGCCGGTCCGGCTGACGGCGAGCAGCTTCGTATCCGGGTCGACGCCCGGCACCGCCGCGACGTCTCGTATCAGAGCGGCATGGTCGCGTTGGTCGAAAGGCTTCGCTGTCTGCCATTTGATGCTACCCGCGAAGATTATCCGGTTGGCGGCGCCCGTACGGTCGGCCCCGACCAGGTCGATCTCGGGGTTGTTCTGCCGGTTCCACCATCCGCCGACAGCTTCCACCTCGGGCCAGCCGAGCTCGGGGGCAATGCGCAGCAAGGCCTCCCGCACCACCGGCTCGACGGCCCGGCCACGCCACGTGGTCCAGGAAC
>NZ_CAKJTP010000159.1:0-4421 GCF_917627335.1 Protofrankia sp. CiT1
TGGTGTTCCACAACGCGAACCGCGTCCCCGTGTGGGACGCGGAACGTGGGTGAGATCTTTTTCTTGCTGTGGACTCGGATTTCCCGAAGAAGTAGTTCAACAAGGCATGTAGGGGTAGACGCTGTCGGCGGGGCAGACACACCATCTGGCGGCGAGACTCCGACGCTGCAGGATCCGTGAGGAGGCCAGGGACATGCTGGCGCTGCCGCAGCAATCGCACGTGTCTCGGACTGCCTCTGGGCGCTGCTGGCCGGCTCCGCGCACACCTGGCTACGGCGTTCCCCGCGCAAGTTGAGGCTGATCGCCGCGACATCGGGCATCACGCTGATGGGGCTCGGCGGCCACGTGCTGCTCGGCGGCGACGAACTCTGACCGGCTCGCAGGACCCTCGCCGGTCTGTCAGTTCCAGAGGGTTGCGATCGGGGCGGCGATGATGGCGGTGTCGAGGGGATAGACGCGTTTGCCAGTGTGCAGGACGATGCCGGCGAGGAAGCGGTCGCCGAGTTCGTCGCGTAGCCAGGCGAGGTGGCGGCCAGTGTCGCGTCCGGGTGCGGCGTCGGCCTTGACCTCGATCCCGATGACCCTGCCGCCGCCGAGCTCGACGAGGACATCGACCTCGTGGCGACCGCCTTCCTGGCGCAGGTGGAACAGGCGGGGTCGGCTGGTGCTCACGGACAGCTCGGCCCGCAGCTGTGCCACGACGAAGGTGTCGAGGAGACGCCCGAGCAGATCGCCGTCGCGTAGGGCGGCGCGGACGTCGACCCGCAGCGCGGCACCAATCAGCGCCGGCTCGACCACATAACGCTTGGGAACCTGGACCAGCCGTTTGAGGCGGTTGGTCCACCAGGAGGGCAGGCTGTCGACGACGAGAAGGTTACGCAGCAGGCCGTCGTAGGCGTCGGCGGTTTTCGCGTTGATCCTTGCCGCTTCGAACACGGTCTTGTTGGCTACGATGCCGGCGGAGTTCAACGCCAGTACCTCGAAGTGGCGGCGCAGCCGATCCGGGTCCCGTGACTCACCCAGAAGCTCCACGTCGCGGGTGAGGAGCTGGTCGAGATAGCTCTCCAGCCATTCTTCCCGGCGGGTGGCGGACAGGCGCAGCGCCGGTTCGGGAAAGCCGCCGCGCAACGCCAGCTCCAGGTAGTCGCCCAGGTCCGGCGGGTCGGCCGGCGATGACAGCGCGTCGATGCCGGCGTCGGCGATCCGGTCGACAAACGTCGGCCCCGCGACCCGCCCGGCGATCTCACGCCTGGACAGGCCGCTCATGGCGACACGCACCAGACGCCCGGTCCCGGGCCAGTTCTCGGCCTGCGGATCCGCCCGCACGGATCCGGTGACGAGGAAGCGGCCCGGCTCGGGGCGGACGTCGACGGTCCGTTTGATCGCGCCCAGTACCTCCGGCACGACCTGCCACTCATCGAGCAGCACCGGCTCGGGGAACTGGCGCAGGGCCGCGTCCGGATCCGCCCGGAAGGCGACGGCCTCGGCCGGCTCGTCCAGACGGATGACGCTACGAGCATGTCGCGCCGCGGTGGTGGTCTTGCCCGTCGCCCGCGCGCCGACGATCAGTACCGCCGGCAGCTCGCCGAGCATGTCACCGATCTTCGCGTCCACCAGTCGAGGTAGATAGGAACCGTCCACATCACTCCAAACCGCCCGCCATCTGCTGACTACCAATGTGCAGCAGCCTTGAGTACCATGTTCCTGCGGCTGTAAGTACCAGTCTCCCACGGCATCCGCTGCCGAAATGCTGCAAACTTCGGTTACGTGTGCTTCGTCCTCCAGCGCCCTCATCGCCCGGCACTGATACTCAGGGGTGGTGGCTGGCCTGCCAGCGAGTAACGTAGGTACGTACCTACAAGGGGGCGCTTGTCATGACCATGGTCTTTGGAGGGTCCCCGCTTTCGTGGACAGTGCTCGAACGTCACCGTCCGCCGATCTTCGAAGTCTCATGCGACCAGGAAGCGCAACAGGATCCACTACGCGCTACGGGCCGCCGGTGAACGTGCGAACGCCCTCCTGAAGTACGTCAATGGCCCTGCGCAGCGTCAGTCTCGACCCCTGGAAGATCGGCCTGATTGTGAAAGCCGCCCTCGTGATCATCCACACCGAGCACGGCTGTACCACCTGACGACCACCACACGGAGGCAGCCACGCTTAACGGCGAACTTAACCACCGTAGACCCGTATGATGCTGGCTATGGTCGGTGACAGGGCCTCGCATGTCACGCCGTTGTCGGTGGCGCGGTCGCTGCGCCTGCTCGGCGAGCATGTGTCGACCTGGCGGAAGCTGAACCGGCTGACCGCGGCCCAGGTCGCCGAGCGGGCCGGGATCTCCCGGGACACGCTGCGTGCCATCGAGCAGGGCAAGGGCACCGCGAGTACCGAGAACCTGTTCAGGGTGCTCCGCACCATTGGGATCATGGATGCCGTCGTCAGGGCCAGCGACCCGTACGAGACCGACGTCGGCCGGCTGCGCATGGACGAGATCCTCCCCAAGCGAGTACGGCGCTGATGGCTGGCCGGGATCCTGTCGAGGTCACCGTCGAGATCGACGGGCAGGAGACCGCCGCCGGAACGCTGTGGCTTCACGACCGCGGCGGACAGAGCGCCACGTTCCGATACGCCGACGCCTACCTGACCAACCCGGCCGGATACGACCTCGACCCGGCGCTGGCCAGGGCCGCTGGCGTCTTCCACACGCCGCCGGGGTCAGCCATCTTCAACGCGTTCGCCGACAGCGCCCCCGACCGATGGGGCGAGAACCTCATGAGGCGTGCGGAGCGCGAACGCGCCCGCGCCGCCGCGGCCACGCCTCGCACGCTTGGCAAGGCCGACTTCCTTCTCGGCGTCCGCGACGACACCCGCCAGGGAGGTGTCAGGTTTCGCCAGCCGGCAAGCGCCACCTACTATTCGACGCACCGGCACGCGGTCCCACGGCTGATCGACCTGGCCCGGCTCCTGCGAGCAGCCGACCACGTCCGCACGGAGGGCGACGTCGACCGCGACCTCGCCGACCTCATCGACGCAGGTAGCTCGCTCGGCGGCGCGCGCCCCAAGGCGGCGGTGCGGGACGCGTCCGGGCGGCTCTCGATCGCCAAGTTCCCGCGTTCGGACAGTGACGCATGGGACGTGGCCGGTTGGGAGGAAGTAGAACTGAGGCTCGCTCGGAGAGCGGGGCTTACCGTGGCGGAGTCGGAACTGCTGACCGTAGCCGGCCGGCACGTACTGCTCCTGAGCCGCTTCGACCGTATCGGCGCGCGGCGGCTGGGGTTCGCCAGCGCCCTGACAATGCTCGAGGCCTCCGACGGGGACCTCCGTAGCTACCTCGAGATCGCCGAGGTGGTCGAACGCTACTCGCCGAGAGCTGACGCCGACCTGCGTGAGCTCTACCGGCGGATCCTGTTCTCCATCCTGACCGGGAACACCGACGACCACCTGCGCAATCACGCGTTCCTGCGCGAGCGAGACGGCTGGGCGCTCTCTCCTGCCTATGACCTCAACCCCAATCCGGACAACCCGGCCCGGCTGAGCACGGCCGTCGATCTCGACAACACCGACGCAAGCATCGACATCGCGCTGTCGGTAGGCAGCTACTTCCGCGTGTCGCCGCCGAGGGCCCGCGACCTCGTCAGGGAGGTGGAGACTGCCACGGCGGGCTGGCGGCAGGCTGCCGCCGAGCTCGGCATCCCGAAAAGCCAGGCCGACCGGATGGCAGTGGCCTACGAGAGCGAACAGCGACGGATCGCGCGCGCTCTCAGCGTGCCTTGAGGATCCGTGCAGGCGCGTGTGATCGCGTCGGAGACTGCCGCTGATCACCAGTGACACCCGCATCGAACACAGCGGCGCCGTCAGGCAGCCTCGTCGAGGTCATCGCCCAACGCGGGAGCCAGGTGGCGCGGGGCCTTGGGCGCGACCGCCACCCCGGGCGTCCGTGGACCGTCGAGGACCCGGCCAGGGAGGCCGGACTGTCACGCGCGGCCTTCGTCAAGCGGTTCGCCACCATCGTCGGTCAGCCCCCGTCGGCGTACCTGACCTGGTGGCGGATGATGACCGTGGCACGACTGCTGCGCGAGTCCAAGGCCCCACTGAGCACAGTCGCCGAACGCTGTGGCTACGGCTCGGAATTCGCGTTCGCCACACGGAGAGCGATCGAACGCTCTGGCTGAGCCGGCCCGGGACCGGACACCGCCCGTCGCCTCTGCGCCCGCTCCCCGGAAGCTGCGCGACGGCCATCAAATCGGCCCACCTCGCCCGACCACGGCACACCTTAAGCGGGTGATCATGGCAACGGCAAGGAACCCGCCGCCCACAGCAACCGAGACCCGCCCAATCCCGCGCCAGCGGCCCGAGCATGCCAGGCCAAGCCCCGGTTCCAGCAGGACGGCGACGACCCCAGCAGCGGCAGCCCTCGTATCCGA
>NZ_CAKJTP010000159.1:4798-5746 GCF_917627335.1 Protofrankia sp. CiT1
GCCTCGCGCCGGTCAGGGGCGGCGTCCCACGTAGAGGCGGGCAGGTGCGGGCCACGTCCGAGGAACCTCAGCGACGTCGCTGAAGCCTGCCGCCGCGATGGTCGGGACGAGTTCGTCCGAGCGCCACGGATGGCCGCCGCAGCGAATGGTGCGCAGGTCGGTCAGTAAGCTGGACAACCGGTCATCAAGGCCGGTGAACGTACCCGCGAGCAGCCAGCCGCCCGGCCGCAACGCACCGGAAACGGCAGCCAGCGCCGCCGGGACGATATCCGCAGGCAGGAACGGCATTGGAAGCCAGATCACGTCGAATCCCGCCTCGTTGTCGAGGGCAGCTACGTCCTGTCGCCGAACTTCGACGCGACCGGCTATGCGTTCTGCTTCGATATTGCTGCGGGCCAGGTTCAGTGCGGGTTCAAATATGTCAATACCCACTACGCGCAGCTCGGGATAGGAACGGGCCATAGCGATCGCCAACCAGCCGGTCCCCGTCCCGACATCAAGGAAGTCCGCCCCGGGAGCAGTCAGGCGGCTATTCAGGTCGGGTAGCATGCCCGCGGCGGTCCGCACGGCGTCACAGATCGCCATCGAAAGACGGCCGATGCTCTGCAGCAGCGGCACGTTGATTTGGTCCCAGCTCCCGACACGGCCGGGATTTTCGATCAGCTCCGCTGCCTGCTGCACGAACGCACGAGCCAGCCCCACCACCGGGGCGGCATGGCCGCCGTACCCGCCGGGTTCGCCGAGCAGTTCGACGGCGATGTCGGCCAGCAATGCACGTACCCGCGGATCGGCCGGCAGATTCTCGGTCTCTATGCGCACATGGGCGGCCAATGCCGCCAACGCGTCCAACGATGAGCCCAAGCGAACCGCCGTACTCATCAACGCCTCGGACACGACGTCCCCCCTTCTGATCTGCCCGCACCTGCCGGCGGAGTCAGGGTAGACCAA
>NZ_CAKJTP010000159.1:6227-9718 GCF_917627335.1 Protofrankia sp. CiT1
CCCGGAGCCGCGGCCGTCTGGTCCTGCGGTTCACCTGACCAGGCCGCTCCGCTCCGGGTTCTCCACTCGGCCGGTAGGGAATATGGTGCGGGTCCGGCGGCTTGGAGGGTTCTGCCTATGCCGGGCGAAGGCAGGACCTGAGCCGTGCCGTTGTGGCTGTCCGACGGGGATAATGGCTACGTGCCTGTCGATCTTCGTGACAGCCAGATCGCTGAGGTGTGCCGGCGCTACGGTGTCGCCGAGCTGTCCGTCTTCGGTTCGGTGGCCCGCGGTGAGGACACCGATGGATCGGACGTCGACCTGCTGTATGTGCTGGCGCCCGACTCGACTCTTGGCTTCGAGATCGTCGACCTTCGAGATGATCTGGAGAAGATCGTCGGCCGTCATGTCGACCTGGTGTCCAAGTCCCGGCTGAAGTGGGTCATCCGCGACCGAGTGCTCGCGGAGGCCCGGCTCCTCTATGCGTCGTGATGAGCTCTGCCTCGTCGACATGATCGAAGCCGCGGTCGCCGCGAGGGCGTTCGTCCAGGATGTCGACGAGGCGTCATTCCTCGAGAGCGATCTGATCCAGGGTGCTGTCCTCCAGAAGGATCAGGGTGCGGAGCCGGCCTTATGATGGTGCGCTCACCGGAAGGCCGAGGTCGGTGGCAGCTGCCGCCAATTCCTGGTCGTAGGTGACGAAATCCGTCAGTTCGGTGCGAAACGGGTCGGCGGTGGCCAGGTGGATCGCGTCGAGTGATCCCAGCTGCCGGAGCCGGTAGGCCACGGCGCGGGCGAGCACGGCACTGGAGAGATCCACGACATACACACCGCGCAGGGCCAGCCCAGCGAGGTAGGGGACGCGTTGGACGTCCGCACACGCGCGCACCAGAGTACGGGTGATCTCGAGCGTGGCCAGCTCGCTGGTGACCAACTCGGCTCCATCCGGGAGCGCTCGGCGCCAAGCCCGCAGGGCTTCGGTCTCCTTCTCCTGCCTGATGAACTTCAACAGGGCGCAGGCGTCCAGGTAGATCAACGGTGTCGTTCCCTGTCGCGGTCGGCGACGAGAAGGTCGGCCAGGCTCTCGACGCCGGGTGCCAGATCGGGGACCACGTCCGGCATGCCTCGCTCGGCAGGTGCCCTGGCTTCGCCGACGGCGACCATCTGCGCCAGGGTGCCCGGGTTTTCGACTTCGGGCACCATGCGCAGAATCGGCTTACCGCGGTCTGTGACGAGGATCGAAACACCGGCACGCACCCGCGCCACCGCCTTCGATGGGTTCTGGTTCAGTTCCCGCAGCCCGATGGTCTCCACTCCCCGAATGTACCTACATTATGTAGGTATGCCAACCGGGTGGGAGGACGCGACGACGAGCAAGCGACCGTGTGTGGTCCTGGTGGCAGCGGATCTGGACGTAGAGCGGCGGCCTGTTTCCAGGGCGCGTCCGAGCACCGCCTTGGGCATGCGGGCCAGCAGCTGGCAGGGCGGCTCACCGGTGGTGGACGTCGCGGCGGTGGTCTCTGTCGACGACGGTCACGGTTTGCGCATGTCGGCGAACTCGTCATGGATCGTCCACGTCGATCAGCGCGTGTGGCTGCGGGCAGCCGGCGCTTGACTGCGCGGCGGCCCCAGTTCTACGTTTAACGCATCGATTAATTAACGTCAGGGTGAAATACGATGGCAGCTGATCGACTCAGTACGATCTTCGCGGCGCTGGCGGACCCGACCCGGCGGGCGATCCTGGCCCGGTTGGCGGAGGGGGACGCGACCGTCACGGAGCTGGCTGAGCCCTTCTCGATCAGCCTGCCGGCGATCTCCCGACACCTCAAGGTGCTCGAGCGGGCTGGGCTGATCTCTCGAAGTCGGACGGCCCAGTGGCGCTCGAGCGCTCTCACCGCCGGGCCGTTGCAGGAGGCCGCAACGTGGATGGAGCGCTATCGCCAGTTCTGGGATGCAAACTTCGAGCGGCTCGACGCGCACCTTCGACACATCCAGCAAGCGCAGGCGCCATCCGCGGAGGAACAGCAACAGGACCAGCAACAGCAGTGACATGACATCACCCAGGCATCAGCCATCCGTAAGTCACGTAAGCGAGAGAGGAACAGCGCCATGGCAGATTCCCCGGCAACCAACGAACTGGTCATCACCCGGATCTTCAACGCGCCCCGGGAGCTCGTCTACCGGGCGTTCGTCGACCCCGATCAGATCGCGCAGTGGTTCGGCCCGGTGGGGTTTTCTGTGCCCCGCGACACCGTCGAGGTCGACGCCCGGGTAGGCGGCTATCAGCGGTTGGTAATGGTCAGCGACGATGACCCGACCATGCGCTCGCCGGTCAACGCGACGTTCACCGAGGTCGTCGAGAACGAACTCCTCGTGGGTACCGAGGAGGTGGAGGGTATTCCTGGTTTCGAGGGGATCGCCCAGATGTACATGCGCCTGGAGTTCCACGACGAGGGCGGCAAGACCCGCGTGGTGCTGCGTCAGGGCCCTTTCACCGAGAAGATGGAAAACATGACACGCGAGGGCTGGAGCAGCTCGTTCACCAAGCTCGACGCACTGCTCGCACGCTGATGCCCGCTCGCCCACTGGCACGCCCGCTCGCCCACTGACGATCAACGCCAGCCTGCCCCGCCCGCCGAAGCCGGCGCGGGGCAGGCCCGCGTGAACGCCTGCGTTTGCAGGGACGGGAGTCAGCCGGGTCAGGCCAGTACGGCTCCACCGCGCGGCGCGATCATCTGTTGACAGGTGACTAAATGGTCACCTATGTTCGAGGGCGTGGACGCGGTGTTCAGAGCGCTGGCTGATCCGACGCGGCGGGCGCTGCTCGACGAGCTCTTCCGCGAGGACGGGCAGACGTTGAGCGCGCTCGAGGCGCGGTTCGACATCACCCGTTTCGGCGTGATGAAGCACCTCAAGCAGCTTGAGGAGGCGGGCCTGGTGGTCACCAGGCGGCGCGGGCGAGAGAAGCTCCATTTCCTGAACCCGGTCCCGATCCGGCTCGTCCACGACCGGTGGGTGAGCAAGTACGCCGAGCCCTGGGCCGCCGCGCTCAGTGGCATCAAGCAGCGACTGGAGAATTCCATGGAGAAGGTTTTCGAAATCTACATCCGCACCACCCCGGAGCGGCTGTGGGAGGCGATCACCGATCCCGAGATCAGGAGCACGTACAACTTCGGCGCGAGGGTCATCTCGGACTGGACACCGGGCTCGCGCTACGAGATGGGTGCTCCGGGCGCTCCCGGTCCGCTCGGCGAGGGGGAGAACCTCGAGATCGACCCGCCGCGCCGGCTCGTCCAGAGCGCAACCATGCTCTGGAGCGACGAGGTGAAACGTGAGGGCACTTCCAGAATCACCTGGGAGATCGAACCGATCGGCGACTCGTGCCGCCTGACCGTCACCCACGACCAGTTGCGCGAGGGCGCGAACGAGGAGCTCTATGGCGGCTGGCCGATGATCCTGTCGGGTCTGAAGACGTGGCTGGAGACCGGCGAGCTGCTCACCACCCCGGGGTC
>NZ_CAKJTP010000160.1:0-8732 GCF_917627335.1 Protofrankia sp. CiT1
TGGCTGTCACCAGGTCTGCGCGCGGCGTGGCCCAGGGCGGAAAGGCAGATGAACTGCCTCTCGAACCGAGAGCTACCACCCGCCCGCGTGAAACATCCCTTCTCCGACATCCGGGGAGCTGCCCGAAAGTATGGTCTCTACCGCGATCAGGTGATCGTGAGGGTGATGATGGGTCTTTCCCGGGTACAGTTCTGTCCGTCGATCGCCTTCGCCTGGATCTTGTGCTGCCCCGGAGTCAAATAGATGTAACGCGGTGAGTTGTCTCTGCCGATTCCGCCATCGGCCCGGACCGTGATGAGCTGGTCGAAGGCGCCGCTGGCGTCGAGCGTGGCCCGCTGGGAGATGACCGCGTGATCGAAGACCAAACTGATCTGGGTGTTCTCCTGGCATGGCAGCCAGCCGGTGCCGCTGAGATGGAAGGACTGCCCAACATTTGCTTGGGAGGGGCCGAACAACTGCGGTGTGGTTACAGGCGCTGGCGGCGAGGCGGTGGGCCGGCGTGGAGGACCGGGACTCGTCATGGTGGCCACGGGGCCTGGCTCCGGGGGCAGCGTGTCAGTCCTGCTACTGGCCGGCAGGGAGGGTGGCGCAGGACGGTGGAAGGCAGCCTGCGTAGCAGGGCCTGCGACCGGGGCGGTGGCCCTGTTCCCAGCTGCGTTGGGGACCGTTGCCGCCGAGCTCTCGCCTTGGGCAGGGACAAGGATTACCGCCGCGACAATGGATACGATGGCGATCACACCGGTGGCCACGAAGGCGTAGAACCGCCATACTTCACTTGTCGGTGGCTTCTCCCGGGCGGCGGTCGCCGGCCGGGAGGCTGTGATTCCGGGAAGATGAATCCAGGCACGGGACCGGAACGTCTTGACCACGACGTCGACCTCGGTGAACGTCTCGGGCCGGATGCTCCCGTAGCCGTCGCGGACGGCCCCGCGGTGCACCCGTTCGGAGACGATGACGGCCACATTGGCCTCGGGTTCGTCGCGCAGCGCCTGCCGCAGGGGCTCGGCCTCGACCAGGCGGCATGCCTCGATCACGTCATGGCCGGCCCAGCCGGAACTCTCGGCCAGCACCTCACCGTCGTGGATCGCCAGCCGCAGCCGCATCCGCGCCGGTTCACTGTGCAGCATTCGATCATGCCGCAGCGCCACCTCGAGCCGGTCGACGAACGGATCGAGCAGCCGGACGAGGGACACGTTGGGCGGGATCACAATCAGCAGCCCGTCGGCCCCGGTCAGCCACGCTGACCACGGCGTCAGCCCATTCCCGCCACGGCAGCCCCGACTCGACGAACGCCAGGTTGAGCACCTCACGCAACCGTTGCCGCAGGTTCTTCTGCGTGTGGCTGTCGCGGGAACTCCAGCTTTCGATGTCAGCCACCATGATGCGGCGCGATACAGGTTCGTCCGGCATGTGGGACGGCCCTCCTTCAGGGCCGCGTCGGTGGACACGGCCCTCATCAATGGCGGATTCTCGATGTGAAGCTCGCGCCATCAGATCGGTATCTGATCGGCGGTGGGCGCAGGCCACTATGGTGCGGGCGGCTTCGCCGCCTGTCGCCTGCCGTAGCCGTCGTCCCTGACCGTCGTAGTGGTCCGCTGGTGCCCGTTCGACGTCATCCGTCACATTTGGCGAGGCATTGTGTCTCCGTAGGCGAACGCACGCAACACGTCAACCTCCACAAGGACGATCATCCTGCCCCTTTTTTTGATCACCCCACGAGAACGGAGGTTTTTCAGGTCGCGGCCGACCGACTCCCGGGACGCACCGATCGCCGCCGCGAGATCGTGGTGGGTCAGCCGCAGCGTGATGGCGACACCACCGCCGGGCTGGGCCTGCCCGTGCCGGTGCGCGAGTTCCAGGAGGTGGCGGGCCAGCCGGACGGCGGTCGGATACGCGCCCAGGTCAGAGCGACGGCGGTCGGACTCCCGCAGGCGCCGGGCCATCGAGCCGACCACGGCACGCGCCACCTCGGGATGACTGGCCACGAAGGCCCTGAAGAGATCGGCCGGCACCACGGCGACCTCGACGCCCTCCAAGGCCACCACCGACGCCGAGCGCGTCTCACCATCGATGACCGCCATCTCACCGATCAGATCGCCCGGACCGCGATGGGCGAGCAGGGTCTCATACCCGCTCTCGGCAACGGTCACAATCTTCACCCGCCCCGACCGAATGATCATCGTTCGATCGGGGCGATCACCCTCCCGTAGCAGGATGTCGCCCTGCCGATAGCTTCTGATCGTCCCAAGTGCTTCGAAGGCTGAGCGGTCCCCGGGACTCAACTGGCCGTCAGTGCTGTGATCGCTGCCACTTGCGGACACGTGTTCCTCTCCATCACGTGACGGGTGACGCAGAGTACCCCACTTGCTGCGCCACAAGGATGCGGCGGGTATCCGTCATCACGTTCCGTCCACCTATAGTGCCGGAAAGCGGCCCTGCCCAGCCGTGCGGCCGCAGGCACCACATAAAGTCCGCTCAATCAGCGGATATATGCCCGATAAAGGGAAATACGGGCGGCACGGAGGCCGAATTGCGGAGGCTGGGTTCCCGGTATGTCCCGCGCGAACCGCTCGGGCGCGGCACACGGACAAGGCACGGCGGCGGACTGCTGGTGGCGGGTGTCGCGGCGGTGATGCTCATGGGCCTCGGCTCATGGCTGCTCGCCACCGGCCTCAGCCGGGATGGCCGTGCCCCCGCCGGGCAGCGGTCCGTCAGGCAGCGATCTGTGCCGAGCGCCGCGGTGACGGTTTCGGTGGCTGCCTCGGTGACCGCCTCGGTGACGGCAGCAGCCGGTTCCATCGCTGTGGCCGAGCCCCCTTCCCCAGCGGACCCGCCGACGATGCCGGTACCGGACGTGCGCAACATGCTGCTGGCCGACGCCTCCACAACACTGCGCAAGGCCGGCTTCACCAACATCCCATACCGGTATGACTGCTACCGGTCACCCAACATCAACAACGTGGTGAGCCAGGAGCCGTCCCCCGGCAGCCGGCTCACCATGACCTCTCCGGTGAGCCTCACGCTGCAGGCCGCCGATTGCGCGGCCGTGCCCATGGTCGTGGGAATGATGTTACGTGACGCCACCAACACGCTGCGGCAGACCGGATTCACCTATATCTCGTACTCCTACGAGTGCCTGAAATCGATCAATGCCGCCACCGTGGTCATCCAGTCGCCGCCCGAGGACACCAGTTACAGCATGAAACAATTTGTGACTCTCAGATTACAAAAAACCAACTGTTGATCACATGGAACGATCGATCGGTAGTGACCGGCTCGGCCAGACCCCCGCGGTCCGAAGTCCCTGTCGTGCGTCCCCGTCCAGGGCGCGCGGCACGGGCAACGGCGCGGGCGGGCTGTCCAGTACCGTCCGGCCGCCGCCAGCACCACCGAGTGCCGCCGCCCGACCGCTGAAACCCGCCTGATCGCTCGGTGCGGGCTGGGACACGGCAGCGGACGGCCGGGGCGCCGCGGCCCACATGTCGACCTCAACGATGATCTCCCCGTCCTCGGAGTTCATGCGCAGTCGTCCGCCGTGGACCTCGACCAGCCGCCGGACCACGTACAGGCCCATACCGGCGCCGTCGGTCTCCCGGGTCGCTGTCCCGTCCCGCTGCGTGAACGGCTCGAAAAGCTGCCGGATCGTGGCCGGATCAAGATCGGGGCCAGGATTGCGGACCCGCAGGACCACCTCGTCGCCGACCCGACCGGCGATGAGCCGCACGGGCGCTCCGGGCCACGAGTGCACCAGGGCGTTGTCGACGAGGTTGGCGACCACCTGGTGCAATGCCTGGCGGGCCATTCGCACGGGCAGCCGGGGCGGTAGGTCGACGCTGACGTTCGCCGCGGTGGTCGGCGAGTAGGCCAGTGTCGCGAGCACATCCTTCACGACCTCGGGAAGATCCGCGACCGTGTTTTCCTCGGTACCGTTACCCGTGGCGGTTGCCGCGGTGAGCATGTTCTCCAGCAACCGGGACAGCCGGTCGGAGTAGGTGACGGCCGAGTCGAGCATGTCGTCGAGCTGTGCCGCGGACATCCGGTCCCGCCGCCTTTTGATCGTGAGCAGAGTGCCGCGGATACCGGTCAGCGGCGTCCGGAACTCGTGCGAGACCGTAGCGACAAGATCGCTGCGGATGCGGTCGGTCTCTTCGAGGCGGGCCATCAGGCTCTGCTGGCCCTCGTAGAGCTGCGCCCGATAGTGCTCGACCCGGCGGCGGGACTGCTCGCTGAAGTACCAGAAGATCACCTGGGCGCCCGCCAGCGCACAGATGAACGCGGCACTGATCGCGGCGAAGGTCCATGGGGAGCCTGCGTGGCGGTAGGAGATGACCTGGTCGCCAACGGCGCCGTTGGCGAGGAAGACGAACGCGATTGCCAGCAGATAGACCGCCCAATCCTCATAGAGGGCTATCAGCGCCACGACCACGAAGAAGTGGAAGTGCAGTTCGGGCTGTCCCCGCAAGATGTGGACCAGCACCACGGAGCTGCACAGCAGGCCGAGGCTGGTAGCGAGCGCGCGCAGGCGGCGCACACCCGGCAGGACGGCCGCGCCGAGCAGCAGCGCCGCCGGGCAGGCCGACAGCAGCCCCTGCCAGACGCCGAACTCCCCGTACGCGGCGCAGCCGACGATGATCGGCAGATGGACGGCGAGGATCCAGACCAGCAGCCGGTGGCGGGCAACCCAGTCCTCGGTGGGCAGGCCGCGCCCATGCGGCATCCAGCCCCAGGTCCGCCCGCTGAGCTTCTCGGCGGGAAGGATGAGGTCAGCGACGGGTCGATGGCCGGGTGAGGTCCGCTCGGCACGGCGGAGCCGGCCGGCGCGCGCACTGCCATGGCGACGCCGCGCCCGGTCGGGAACAGGGGCCACGGAGGACATCCCGGTCATCCTCTACCGATCGGCGCCAGGCGCACCATGGCCGGCAAGGATGGTGTGACATGGCAAGCAGACCCACCCATGACTAGACCATCTTTACCAGCCGGTAACAGGCTCAACGAGGCCATGGCGCCGCAGGCGGCCGCTTCGGCACCGTATGGTCCGCATGGTGGCCTTCGGACGGCCACCCAGGAGGAGGACACCGTGCCCCCCGTGACCTTGACCGCGACCCCCCTGACCGCCGTCGCCGCCTCCCCCGCCGACCCGGCCTGTGCCAGCCCGGCCTGTGCCGGCGCAGCCGCTGCCTTCGCGCCTGTCGTCGAGCCAGGCGTCCGCGCGGACGAAGCGGTCGCGACCAACGGCCCGCGGCTGCGGCTCGTCACCACCAACGACCAGCCAGCCGGAATCGTGCACGGACACGACCCGAGCTCCTGCGGGTGTCGGGAGTGCGCCATGGCGCGTCACCCCGCGTCGATGCCTCGGCTGACGGTCGTTTGATGACCGTGGGTCGGTAGGAGCGACCGGCAGTACCGCCAGCCGCGCCAAGAACAGCGCAAAGGGTCCCAGGAGCTGTTGATCCTGGGACCCTTTGCGCTGACCGGACACACGCCGCCTCGGGACTTCGGGGCCGCTTCGGGGAGACGGCCGTAGAACACCGTCCCCGACCGGTGGCAGCCGGACAGACGACGAAGGGCTGGTGCCCCGGTCTGCCCAGGTCACCAGCCCTTTACCAGTGGTCTTGCCTGTAGCCCCGACCGGATTCGAACCGGCGCTACCGCCTTGAGAGGGCGGCGTCCTAGGCCACTAGACGACGGGGCCAACTGTTCTCACTTCAGGCACACTGTACTTCGCAGCGCAGCAAGCCTGACGCTGGGGTACCAGGACTCGAACCTAGACTAACGGAACCAGAATCCGTTGGGCTGCCAATTACCCCATACCCCAAGGTCGCCCTTGCGGGCGAGCCCTACTGTACCGCATCCAGCCGGGGAGGCTGCCGGTGACCTGCCGCGAGCCGCCCGCCGGCAGGTCACCGGCAGGTCCGGATATGATCAATTATCTGGATCAGCGGGAGGTGACCGGGTTGGTGAGGGTGCCGATCCCCTCCAGCGTGACGGCCACGGTCTGCCCGGGGCTCATCGGGCCTACCCCAGCCGGCGTTCCGGTCAGCAGGAGGTCACCGGGCAGCAGGGTCATCGCCGCGGACATGTACGCGATGAGCGACGCGACATCGTGCAGCAGCGACTTCGTCCGGGCGTCCTGCCGGAGCTCGCCGTCGAGAGTCGTGCGGACAGCCACGTCGGACGGGTCGAGATCGGTCTCGATCCATGGCCCGACCGGGCAGAAGGTGTCGTGCCCCTTGGCCCGGGTCCACTGGCCGTCGGCCCGCTGCTGGTCGCGTGCGCTGACGTCGTTGGCACAGGTGTAACCGAGAACGACCTCCAGCGCCCGCGCCACCGGGACGTCCCGGCACAGCCGCCCGATGACGATCGCGAGCTCACCCTCGTAGTCGACATGATCGCTGTCAGGAGGAAGCACGATCGGGTCGCCCGGACCGATCACGCTCGTCGACGGTTTCAGGAAAAGCAGCGGGTTCGCCGGGGCGGTATCGCCCATCTCCCGGACGTGGTCGGCGTAGTTCTTGCCGACACACAGCACTTTGCTGGGAAGCACCGGCGCGAGTAACCGCACGCCGCCGAGCGGGTGCCGCGCGCCGGTGAAGCTGAACGCGCCGAAGGGATGGGGGGTGATCGTGGCCACCGTGGCCTCGCCCCGCTCCACCTCTCCCTCGACCACCCCGAAGGCCGGTTCCGTCCCGTCGGTGAACCTGGCGATACGCACCCGTTGACGTTACAGGCAACCTCCGGTCACATGTGTCCCAGCGCACGTCACGGACCTCGTGGATAGGCTTTCCGCGCGTTCGGAGATCTCAGCCCGGGAGGAGCCAGGTGAGCGAGACCACACCCGTCTACGATGTCGGCGCGCCGGAACCGAAGCCCATCGACGAGGAGCTGAGCGTGCAGCTCGGCCATCTCGCCGAGGACGCGATCCTGCGCGGCAAGCCCAACGGCAGCGAGCGGTGCGACAACTGTCTGTACTACCTTGACACCGACAGGGACATCACCTACTGCTGGCACCCGAAGCTGCGCATCCTGGTCGGCGGCGACTGGTGGTGCCAGTGGTGGGAGGAGATCCCGGCGGACTGACGACACACGCGGCACCCACCGTAACGCCCTGAAAAAATACGATCAAATTTGCGCGGGCTGCGGAGCGGGGTACAGCGCACGGCGCAGGACGTCATGGATCTCCCGCGCCTGGCGCTTGAAGACGGCCGCGGAACGCTCCAGGCTCGCCCCGTGGAACGTCCCCGGGAACTGGTGCAGCTCGACCGAGACGCCCGCCCGCAGCAGCGCCAGGGCGTAGTCGATCCCCTCGTCGCGCAACGGGTCGAACTCGGCGGCCGAGACGTACGCGGGGGGCAGGCCGACGAGGTCGGTGGCTCGGGCCGGCGCCGCGTACGGCGACACGTCGTCACCGAACGCGGCGTCACCGAGCGTGATGTCGCCGGGTTTGGCGCCACCAGGCGTGGCGTCATCGGAGCGGCCCAGGTAACGCTGCCAGCTCCGCACGGCGTTCGGCCGGCTCCACAAGGGCGTGTCAGCAAAATCGATCATGGATGGAGTGGCCAGCCGGTCGTCCAGTTCGGGCGCTGCCAGGAGCTGATAGCACAGGGAGGGGCCGCCACGATCTCGGGCGAGCAACGCGAGCCCTGCCGCGAGCCCCCCGCCGGCGCTCGCGCCGCCGACGGCTACCCTGCCGCGGTCGACACCGAGGACCTCCGCGTGCTCAACCAGCCACCGCAGGGTGGCGTAGCAGTCCTCAAGCCCCGCCGGGAACGGGTTCTCCGGAGCCAGTCGATACTCCGGTGACACCACTATGACCTTGGCTTCGGCACAGATCCACGCCGCGTTCGGATGCGTCGCCCCCGCGTCGCCCCCGGCGCAACCGTCGCCATCGATGCCACCGCCGTTGATCCACAACATGGCCGGCCACGGCTCACCGGACTCGTTCGGCCGGTAGATACGGACCGTGACATCAGGCGATCCCAGTGGGCCGGGGACCACCCAATCCTCACATGTCACTTTCGGCGGCAACGACACCACGGTGGCGAGCTCGGGATCCACCACGACTCCTCATATCCGGGGCGAAACAGGCCTTGACCAGCACTTCCACCGCGAATGAGTGTTCCCTGCAAAGAGGCATCTGTCATCTGATGCTGCCTGGATCGACCCGCTGGGCCACCAGAAGCACTCTGGATCTTCCAGCGTCAACCGGTCGCCTCCGGGAAGAGCCCCTACTTTATGGTCGCTGGACGGGGTGGAAATGTCACCCCAAGCGGCTATCATGAACATATGTTCGAATTATGCGATGGATGCCTCAGCCCCCCGACAGGGCCGAGCCGGAGGGCCGCCGCCGTTCTCAGGCGTGGCCGCACCGGGCGTCCGTATCCGCCCGGCCGTCATGCTGATCATTGTTCGCCACGTCGCCCGAACGGCCAACGCCGTCGACGGCGGCCCGACCGATCATTATGGTTCACGTTTTGTGAAGGGTCGACCCCAAGGCCGACATCAAGATCGATACCGATGCGTCGTGCGATCTCCACCGCCTCGCTCAGCATCGCCTGGCCACGCTCGTGTTCGCCCATGCCAGAGAGAAGCCCACCAAGCTGGCGAAGTGAGATCATGACGTCCCGTTGCTTACCGGCGTTCACCGGATCGGCCTCGGCCAGGCGCAGGGCAATCGCCAGATCTTGTTCGTAATACTCACGAGCCTTATCAGTATCTCCCAATCTCACAGCAAG
>NZ_CAKJTP010000161.1:0-8572 GCF_917627335.1 Protofrankia sp. CiT1
GGGCGGGCGGGTACGATCAACAAGCGCCGCGCATGCAGCTACCCGCACGTCGTCCGATCTGCCCGCCACAGCCGGCGCCCCGTCAAGAAACCCGGCCAGCACGGCACCCGCCACACCGCAACCGCCCTTGGCAACGGCGCAGGAGCGGAAAATCATACATTCTGCTGCTGTATTGTTCACTATCAATCAGCTCATACTGCCGCCATCGATCCAGCGATGCTCGGGGGCCGTCGTGTCGTATACCTGGCCGCTCTACACCTTTCTGGGTCGTCTACCTGCGCCCATCGCGGAACAGGCGACGCGGCTGGGCAG
This sequence comes from Protofrankia sp. CiT1, assembly GCF_917627335.1. Taxonomy (NCBI): domain Bacteria; kingdom Bacillati; phylum Actinomycetota; class Actinomycetes; order Frankiales; family Frankiaceae; genus Protofrankia; species Protofrankia sp. CiT1. The sequence continues at coordinate 313 of NZ_CAKJTP010000161.1, forward strand.
CGCCTGCCGGTTCACCACGCAGGAATATCTGCTCCGGGAAGGCGAACGGTCAGACTATGTTTTCCTCTTATTAAGAGGAATCATTAAGGTGATTGGCAGATCCGACGATCGAGACGTCCTGATCTCGTTGCGGGTGGGCGGCGACATCGTCGGCGACCTCGCAGCCCTGAGCGGCCGGCAACGGATCGCCACGGTCATGGCCTGCCACGACGTTGAGACCCGCCGGCTGTCGGCGACGACCTGGCGATCGTTCCTGTGCGACCGGCCCGAGGCCCAGGCCGCTTACACCCAGATGCTCGGCGACCGGCTGTGTGCAGCCACCCGGCGCCAGGTCGACCTCGCGGGCTGTCGTTCGCTGGTCCGAGTGGCCCGCATCCTCGCCGAGCTGTGCCAGCTGTACGGCACGCACACTCCGCTTGGCCTGGAGATCGACGTCGCCCTCACCCAGCCCGAGCTCGCCGCGGCGGCTGCCTGCAGCGAATCAACAGTGCGGACGATTCTCCGCGAACTGCGGGAAGCTCGGGTTCTGTCGACCGAGTACCGACGCCTGGTCATCCTCGATTCAGCGGAACTGAATCGCCTCGCCGATACGGACACGTAGAGCGCCCGAGGACAGGGCGTTCGGCCAGCGAGCGGCTCATCCGTGCCCGGTCCGGCAAGGCAGCGGAGGAAGGCGCCCTGGTACGGGTACCCCGGCTCATCAGCCCCGGTAGAACACCGCTACCGGGGCCTGGGCCGCCTCGCGACGCATCCACCTGGCATCCGACAGCCCCGAAGGACTCCCAGCGCCGACCGCTGAGACTGACACGAGCACCTGAGCCGATGCCTGATGCGCGTCCGCACCGGCGATCGCTGCCCACGGCCCCGGTGACCGCGGACGTCGCCGGCCGGCCGTGTCCGCTACCAGACCCGCCCAATCCGCCAGTTCTGGCGCATCACAACACCCATCTACCCGTTTGCTACATCCATCAGCAACGGTCGGGAAGGAGCTCAATGAACGACCAGGACCTGCTGCCCTACTCCGTCCTCGCCGCCGACATCGCGAACTCGAGCGCGCACATAACGGCCGACCAGCGCCAGCTTCGGGAGGACTTCCGGTTCATCCTCACTGACTGTCTCGCCAGGCTCAGCATCGAGCTGGCGGCGCCCGGCCTACGCGACGACGGGGACGGCGCGCTGGGCTTGGTCCCCGCGTCCGTGCCTCGAGAAAAACTCGTCGCGGACCTGCCGCGCGAATTCGCCATGGGCCTCGCCCGGCGCAACGCCGACCGGCTGGACAGCCACCGGCTGCGCGTCCGGCTCGCCCTGCACCACGGCCAGGCACAGCCGTCCGGCAACGGCTGGGTCAGCTCGGCCATCAACGCCACCGCCGGCATCCTCAACGCGGACGAGGGCCGCCTGCTGCTGCGTCACGTGCCCACGGCCAACCTCGTCCTGCTGCTCTCCCAGGCCATGTACGACGACACCGTGCATGATCAACGGCGTGACCTGCACCCGGCCGACTTCGCCCCGATGCGGATCGGCCCGGGGCAGAAGGGCGCCGGCACCGCCCTGTGGGTCTGTCTGTGGGGAACAACCCGGTCCGCTCCATCACCGGAGGTACTCGCCGCCATCACCCGGGAGACCGGTGCAAAGCCGGACGAGCCGGATCCGGGGAAATCAGGTCCGCATGAACCCGGCCCGGCTCAGCCGGATCCGGCCCGTCCGTCCAGCCCAGGGGGTTCCAGCGCCGGCTTCGTGGTCACCACCGGGGACCGCAACCAGGTGATCATCGGTGACGTCGGCACCCTGAATTCCGGATGACAGCGGGTTCACCATGACGACACCGACGGCCAATGGCACCGGCGGCGACAGCGGAGCAGCTGGCTCGAGCCCAGGCGAGGGCAGCGCGGCCGGCACCACCGGATCCGCGAACGATCCCGGACGGGCGGGCGGCGGCCACGGGGACGGCGAACCACCCCGGCCACCCCGTAATACCCGCGGGGGCAACGATGATCGAGACGACGACGGACACCGCAAGACGGACGGCGCCGATCCAGCCAGCTCATCCGACTCCGACGACGAGTTCGGTTACGACGTCGAGGGCAACCGCCGGCTGCGCGCCGAGGCCGAACGAGGCCATCGCAGCCTGCACGGCACCATCGGCATGGGCGACGGCTCGATCACGGTCGGCGGTGCGGTCGGGACGATCAACATCAACGCCGGGCGACGCGTCGGGCCGCGGGCCCGGGAAGTCGGCGCGGGAACCATCGCGCGGCTACGCACTGTTCTCGTCGAGTTCAGAGCGGGCCTCGGCGTCACCACCAGCCGGCAGGAGCTGGCGGACCAGCTGCGGCACAGCCCGGTCAGGCTACTGGTCGGCCCGGACGGTTCCGGACGCACCAGCCTCGCGCTATGCGCGCTCGCCGACGTGCTGCCGGAGGGCGCTGGCGTCGCCCTGTTCGACCCGGGCACCGATCCGAGCCGACTCACCGCGACCAGCCTGCGCACCGGCTACGGCTACGTCTTCGACGTCACCGCGGCGGCCCGCCGAGACGGGTTCGACCTGCTCGTCGACGAGCTGACCCGGCTGGCGCGCTTCCATCGCGCCTGGTTCGTGCTCACCGTCGACACAACCGCCGGCGCCACGGTACTGATCAGGGGCGACGCGGTGCGGCACGAGATGCCCGAGCGCGCCGACGTACTGAAGATTCTGCTCCACAGGCAGTACGCATGCCGGGAAGATCAAATCAAGGGGCTGCCGCCATCGGTGTTCAGTGCGCTGGACGGCGCGCCCCTGCGACGGGTCGCGCAGATCGCGGCGCTGGTCGCGAGCGCGTTGCGGGACGGCTCTCCGGCTGACGCCTACCTCGATGAGCAGGTCCGTCGGCATACCGCGTACCTGCTCGCCGATCCGCTACGGGGCATTCCCCCCGAGGACCTACCGCGCTCCGCCGAGGCGGTGCGGCTGTTTCGGCGAGCCTTCCTGGTCGCCCTCGCTGTCTGCAACGACATGCCGCTCGATCTCGTCATCCGGGCCGCGAACCGGCTGCGGGACATCCTCACCGACGGCCGGCCGGGTATGCGGGTCGGCACATCGTTCACCGAGCCGACCGCGGCGCTGCTGGAGTGGGTGGAGGCGAGCCCGATCGACCGTGACGGGGACGACACGCCGGCCGGGAACGCCGGCCGGGTCCGGTTCCGCAATCCGGCGATGGCGGGTGCCGTCCTCGACCTCGTCTGGGACGAGCACCATCTCACGCAGACGGCATTGCGGCACTGGCTCACCGAGCTCGCCCTGGTGGGCGCGCACGGCGCCGAACCCGAGGCGGTGCGGGTGCGAGCGGCGCAGGCCGTCGGCCGGTTCGCCACCCACGACTTCGACCTGATCATGGCGGAGCTGGTCGAACCGTGGATCCGCCGCAGCCGGTCGGGCCAGCGCGCCGCGGCCTGGACGGTTGCGGCAATGATCGAATACCCGCTGATCGCCGACCGGGCGTGGGAACAGGTGCGGCGCTGGAGCGGTCAGGGGGACCGGTGGCGGACGACGGCGCTGCTGGTCTACGCCACCGCACCCGGGGCCAGTCGCACCGAGGAGGCCCTCGAGCTGGTCCGCCGCACCGCGGCCGTGCCATTACGGCAGAACCGCCAGCCGCTCGCGTTCGCCATGGAGGTGGTGTACGCGGTGGCGTCCGCCGGCGGGATCGAGCAGGTGTTCGACCTGCTCGATCAATGGGTACAGGAGATCGAGCAGGTACGGGAACGGGCAATACGGCTGCGGCTGCGGTTGCGGGGGTCGTACGAGACGCAGCTGCGGCTACGCCCTCCCACCGTCTTCTACTACGCCGCCGGCTGCCTGCTCTACCTCGCCTCCGACGACGGCCCAGACGACGGCACCCGATGGGCCTTGGACGGGCACGTCGGCACCGACCCGCACCGCCGGGAGATCCATGACGAGCTGTGGCGGCTGCTGCTGACCGCGCCGGTCCTGGCGGCCCTGGGCTGGCCGCTGCTGCGGACGTGGTGCATGGAGGCGGACACCCGGCCGCAGCGGGCCGGCGCCACCGCGGACCTGCTCATCCGCCTCGCCAACCACGGCGAGCTGGTCAAGCGTCTGCGCTTCTACGCGGACCTGTGGTGGGCGGACTGGCGGAACTCCGGCGGCCATCCCGCCGCACAGAATCTGATCAACGACATCTTCGGACCGATGGGAGCCCAGTGATGAGTGCCGAGCCCGACCGGCGAGGGCCGCTGCGGCGACTGCGCGCCTGGATCGGTGGCACGCCCGAGGAGCGCCCCGAGGTGGCATGGATCATCGTCGGCGAGCCGGTCCAGACGCCGAGCAAGGGCGATGCCTACGACTTCGAGGTGACGGTGCGGTGTGCCTGGCACGACGGACAGCGTCCAGTGACAGAGATCCGCAGCCGAGCAGCCGACTACGAGAGCCTCGTCCAGGAGAAGATCGCCGTGGCGACCCGGTGCGTGCTGCGGGCCTACCCGCCGCATCAGGCCGCCGAGGCCGAGACCTGCCTCAACGCCCAGCTGGACGTACTGGCGCGCCAAGGCCTGCCGGAGACGACGCTGGGATGGTCCGCCCGGGCCGAGGTCACTCTGCACACCGACGTGCGGGCACTGCAGCAGCAGGCATGGACCAGAGCGCTGCAGCAGGACGCGCTACACGACTTCTCCCAGCAGCTCGTCGGCAACTACACCGAGATGGCGACGCAGTGGCGGCGGCTGCTGGCGATGCTCGGCATCGACGCGCTCGACGCCGAGCTGCCCCCGGCACCGTACCTGGCGCGCCACCTGCTGCGGCTGGCCGCGCAGCCCGAGCACGCCGCGGACGTCGTCGACCAGCTCGCCGAGCAGCGCGAGGCCAAAGATAACGAGCTGCTGACAACGGTGTTCCAGGCAGTGGACAACGCGAACAACGTCAATCTGCTGGAGTTCGACGTGGCGCACAACTCCGCGTTGGTCCGGCTGATGCAGTGGGCCGGACTACCGGTGGCCGACTGGTCGAGCCCGTCGACGCCGGAGGGCACGCGATGAGTCCCGCCGCAGGTCGGCGCCGCCCGCCCGCCCGCCGGTCGGGACCGCGACCGGCCGTCCGACCGACCCCACGGACAGCGGCCCGAGCCGTCCCGGCGGCGGCAGCTCGACAGGCCGACGGATCGGCGGCCCGGTGGCCGCGCCTGCTGGTCGTGGGAATGGCACTCGCCGTCGGCGCAGGCCTGTTCGTGGCCTGCCGGCCGGGCAGCCAGTCGTCCGAGGTGGACAGCTGCGCCGGGCGTCCGGACACGCCGGACGCCGTCCCAGGCGCCGGGATCACCGCGCTGCTGCTCGACCGCTCCGCCAGCGTCCGGGGCAACGGTGGCCCGTCCTACGCGGCAATGCCGGAACTGGACGCCGCGACCCGCGCGGCGGTGCTGCGTGGCGACACGATCACCATCTCCGGCTTCGACGGCTCAGCTACGACGATGGCCTGGGCCACAGTGGCGACCCCGCGGCTGGCCAACCCCGACCAGCGGACCAGCGCCCAAGTCGCTTCCCTGCGCTGCGCCCGGCAGCTGCTGGCGGACGCGGCCGCGGCACCGGCCCGCGCGGCGGGCAGCGACATCCTTGGCGCGTTGGCGGCAGCAGCCCACCAGAGCGCCACCGCATCCGGCTCCCGCCATGTCGTCGTCGTCTCTGACGGGCTAGTCAACTCCGGCTGCGCGGATCTGCTCGAATCCCCCATCGCCGGGGACGTACAGAAAATCGTCACTGACTGCCGAACGGCCAGGCAGCTGCCCGACCTCACCGGTGCCCAGGTCACCATGTTCGGAATCGGCCATCCGGCGGACGACCAGCCGTCGCCGGCAACCGCCCAGCTCGACTGGCTGACCGCGCTGTGGCGCGGACTATGCGGCGCGGCCACCGCGAACCCGACGTCGTGCGACATCCACAGCGAGGCCACGGCGGCGGCCGGCGGGTCCGTGACCACCGGTCCTGCGGCCCAGACGCCGGGCATGCCGGACGCCGCCGTCACTTTTCCCGCCATCGCCGAGCGACGCGACAGCGGAACGATCATCGTGACGCTGCCCGACCGGATGCTGTTCGACACCGACTCCACCGAGCTGCTGGCAACGGCCCAGGCCGCGCTCACCGACGTGGAGCGGCGGGTGCGCGGAGCGTCCGGAACCGTCACCGAGGTCGACGGGCACACCGACTCACGTGGCACGGACGACCACAACGATCTGCTCTCGCTGGGCCGGGCGCAGCGGGTCGCCGACGCGCTGCGGGCCGACGGGCTCACTGTGGGCAAGGCGGTCGGGCTCGGCAAGAGCCGCCCAAGTCCGGCCTGCGGACCAGAACACCGCACCAACGACAGCGCCGACCCTGCCGCGATGAGCTGCAACCGCCGGGTCGAGATCGTCATCGCGCTCGGCCAGACGAGAGGATGACGGTGAGCCGGCGATTCTCACTCGAACCACGACCGTGGGCGCTGTGCGCCGCATCCCCGCCGTGCCCGGCGCCCGCGGCGCCCGCATGCCGCTGTCTGGCGGACTTCCTGGCCCAGCACGCGGAGGATGATCCGCAGGATACCGCGCACCTGCTCGTGCTCCGAGAGAGCGCCGAGGTGGTGCACTCGGCACGGCCGGGCATCGAGCAGGCGCTGCGGACCCTCATCACAGCGGCCACGGCGACCGACTCCGCCCTGCGTGCCCTGGCCACCTTCGTGCGGCAGGAGCGGATCCTCGCCACTCGCCGGCAGACGGCCCGGGTGCAGGCCCGCTACGCTGACGACGGGCCACACGACCGGCGCCGACAGCTGCGGGTGCCCCGCTTCCTGTCGCTGTCGGCGCTTGCCATGGCCGCGACGCTGGTGGTGGCGCTGTTCGAGGTCTGGTTCCTGGGCCGGTTGTTCCGCTACCTGACCGGAGTCGGCAGCTCGGTTGCCTCCGTCGAGTACTGGCTGTCCTATCTGCCGGGGGTGGGACTGGCCCTGCTGCTGTTCTGGACCGGCCATCTGCTCGCTGAACCGGTCGTCATATGGCGCCGGCGGCGTGCCGGATGGACGGATGCCGAACCGCCCTGGCCGGAATGGCGGGTGCCGGGTGCGCTCGCCGTCGCGGTGCTGGCGTTGATCGGCATGGCCGCCAAAGCCCGCGGCGATTTCCTGACGACGGCGGGACGGTTGTCCAACGAGCTCAGCCAAAACGGCGGTGCCAGCGGCGGGGCATCCGGCCCCTACCTGACCGTGGTGGTCGTCTTCCTCCTGGTGATGCTCAGCGTCAGCCCGATCGTCATGAAGATCGCTATTCACAATCCGGACGCCGACAGCGCCAACGATGCCGCCGCGGAACTCGCCGCGGCCGAGGATGACTACCACCGGCTCCGGCAGGAGGCCGAGAACGCCCTCGCCGTGCAGCAGGACGCTTGGGCGGGCCTGCGCGGGCTGATCTGGTCGACGTACAGCGCTGTCGACGATCTGTGGGTGATGGCGGGGCTGCGATTCTCCGGGCTGCTGCCGCCATCCGGCCAGCTGATCGATCCCGAGCTGCCCGACGGGAAAATGAGCGCAGGCCTGCTCGCGCGCACGCCGCGGACCCCGCCGGCGTTCGGTTATGTGCTGCACGCCGCGCACAACCTCGGCCCGTACTCCCCCGCACCCGCTGTGGATCGGCTGAACAAACTGGTGGCGCTGGCGGACGGCCAGTGGCAAGACCGGATCATTCCATCCTCCGACGATCCCGTGACCGCCGGCTGGCATCGCTTTGCCAGGCTCGACACCCTCGCCACTCACTGGAACCGTCCGGGCTGGGCCCCCGGACGTCGTGCCTACCACTGGGTGCTGACCTTCGAGGACGCCGCCGAGTTGCACGAACTGGCGACACGGTGCCAGGACCGGCTGCAGCTGCCCGGCCTCGACCGCGTGTCCCCCGACGAACTGCGACTCACCCTCGCTCGGCTGGCCTTCGGCGACGAGATCGACGGCCTCGGCGACATCAGCCGTGCTGTTGCCGAGGCCCGTCGGTCGGTCGCGGCCATCGAACCATTCACGCTGATCGTGGGTCCGGCGACCGGCTCCCCGGACTCGGTCGGACTTGCCGTCGTCCCCTGGGAGCCGCTGCTCGCCCTGAATGACCACCTTCTTGACGCGGGGGCCCGCACGGTGAAAGCCATTGGCGAACCTGACGAGTTCCACCCATATATCAATATCGCCTACGTCGGCGAAACGATCGACGCGCGCCCGGTCGTCGAGACCGTCGCGGCCCTGCGGGAGCTGCCCCGGATCCGC
>NZ_CAKJTP010000162.1:0-8510 GCF_917627335.1 Protofrankia sp. CiT1
CCCGGCTACAGGCGTGCGCACCAGCCCCGCGACGCCTGTTCCGCCGCTCAGTCCATACCTTGCCGAATTAGCTTACTAATTATATTCTCTTTTAGAATATCGCCTGTAGCCAGGAGCTGCCGTGAACTTCGCCTTCAGCGAGGAGCAGGAAGAGCTACGCCGCACCGTGCGTGACTTCCTGGAGGATCTTTCTCCGGAATCCGAGGTCCGGCGTCTCATGGAAACCACCGAGGGTTACGACTCGGGCGTGTGGACGAAACTGGCGGGCGAACTCGGCCTGACCGGCCTCGCCATCCCCGAGGAGCACGGCGGTGCCGGCTACGGCTTCGTCGAGGTGGGCATCGTTCTGGAGGAGGCGGGTCGCGCGCTGCTGTGTGCGCCGTACTTCTCCACGGTCGTCCTCGCGGCGACAACGCTCGTCGCGAGTGGTGACGACGCCGCGCAGAAGGACTTCCTGCCGGGCATCGCCAGCGGCGACATCCGCGCCACGCTTGCGTTCACCGAGGAATCCGGCCGCTGGGACGCCGACGGGATCACACTTCCCGCGACCCGCAGCGGCAACGAGTGGCGGCTGAGCGGGTCCAAGACCTACGTGCTTGACGGCCATACCGCCGACCTCGTCCTGGTAGCGGCCCGCACCACCGCTGGAGTCAGCCTGTTCGCTGTGCCCGGTGACGCGCCCGGTCTCACCCGGACCGCCCTGCCGACCATGGACCTCACCCGCAAGCAGGCCCGGCTCGACTTCGACAACACCCCCGCCAGGCTGATCGGTGCCGACGGCGACGGCGCAACGGTTCTCCCGCGCGTTCTCGACACAGCGGCCATCGGCCTCGCCGCCGAGCAGGTGGGCGGTGCCCAGAAGGTCCTGGAGATGGCCGTCGAGTACGCCAAGATCCGGGTACAGTTCGGCCGGCCCATCGGTTCCTTCCAGGCCATCAAGCACAAGTGCGCGGACATGCTGCTCGACGTGGAGTCGGCCAAGTCCGCCGCGTACTACGGCCTGTGGGCGGCAGCCGAGAGCAACGACGAGCTGCCGGTCGTGGCCAGCGTGGCCAAGTCCTACTGCTCGGACGCGTTCTTCCACTGCGCTGCCGAGAACATCCAGGTACACGGCGGCATCGGCTTCACCTGGGAGCATCCCGCCCACCTCTACTTCAAGCGGGCCAAGACCTCGCAGCTCCTGCTCGGCGACCCCGCCTACCACCGCGAACAGCTCGCCCAGCGGATAGGCATCTAGGGCCGCCGGCCGCGTGACCGCGGTTCTGTTCGCGCGGCCGGAGACCTCGGGCGAGCTCAGCCGAAGGGCGTCCGCCGGCGACGCCACAAGCGTGTGCGACCAGACACCTCCCTGTTACCCGGCGACGCAGATCGAGCATCGATCAGCTAGATTATTGTCCAAGCGACCGCGCAGGGGACACCTCTACTCACCCGCCTCCGGCACCCAACGCCGGGTCACCACTCCCGTTCCGCGGCGGTGCCAACGAGCAGGAGGAATCCATGGCGACCGAAGACCGGGTCCGTGTGCCCAAGGCCGGCGAGATCGTCGCCAGCCATCTGCGCCGGCAGATCATCCTAGGCAAACTCGACGAGGGGACAGCGCTTCCGTCCGAGGCGGTTCTCATGGAACGCTTCGGGGTCTCTCGGCCAACCCTACGCGAGGGGTTCCGGGTCCTGGAGTCGGAAGGGCTGATCAGCGTACGCAGAGGCGCCCGCGGCGGCGCCCGCGTGCACCTGCCGACCGGGGACACCGCAGCCCGGTACGCGGGTGCGATCCTCCAGTACCGGGGCACCACGCTCGCGGACGTCTACGAGGCACGCGCGCTGCTGGAGTCCCGCGCCGCGGGCCTGCTCGCCGACCGGCACGACGACGATGACCTCACGCGGCTCAACGAGACGCTGGCCAAGTGCCAGGAAACCCTCGACGACCACGAACAGTTCATGTTCATCGATGCGGAGTTCCACCTCCTCGTCGTCGAGCTGGCGGGCAACCGGACGCTCCGGCTGCTGGTCGGGATGCTGTACCGCATTGTCGAGTCCGCCACTATGTCCTCGCACATGGCGCGCGTCAGCAACCCCGACCAGCAGCAGACCCTTGTCGGCAAGGCACATCGGGCCAACACCAAGCTCGTCCAGCTCATCCGCAATCACCAGACCGAGGATGCGGAGGCCTTCTGGCGCCGGCACCTCACCGCCGTCGGCAAGATCCTTCTGGAGGACGCCGACAAGCAGACCGTCCTCGATCTCCTGAGCTGAGTTCCACGTCCAAGGGTGCCAAAGCGCCCGGTGGCCTCTGTCTTTCACTGAGCTCGGTGGCGGGGCTGGCCTTGACCAAACGTGGCCGAACAGGTCGTACAAGCGCCGCTGGTCTGCGCCCCCGGCGGTGAGCACCCGTTCCTGACCCGACAACGTAGGTGACATATGCTGTCAGTGTTGTAGTCGGGTGATGAGGAGGCCGGATGACCTGGTCGATCATCGTGGTTGAGCCGGCACTGTCGTGGCTGCACGCACTCCGTCGCGGCGACCGCCGGACGCTCCTACTGATCAGCCAGGCAATCCAAGCGCTCAGTATCGAGGGTCCGGCCCTCGGCCGGCCCCTCGTCGACACGGTGCGGGGATCCCATCTGGCCAACCTGAAGGAGCTACGACCCGGGTCGGCGGGAGCGAGCGAGGTACGTCTCCTGTTCGTGTTCGACCCGCAGCGCCAAGCGGTGATCCTGGTCGGCGGCGACAAAGCCGGCACCTGGCAGAGCTGGTACCGCAGTGCGATCCCGCTCGCCGAGGCGGCGTACGCCGACCACCTCCGGCGGATGGAGAAGGGAGAAGACCGATGAGCGACCACCGGGCCGACCCGGACGCGCGCTCCTGGGAGGAGCTCACCCGGGAGTTCGGGTTCACCGACGCGGAACACGCTGAGATCGACGCCGGCGCGCAGCGGATGATCGCCGAGGCTCGTGCTTTCCGTCTGGCCGAGGTGCGTCGGCGTCAGCACACCACCCAGGTCGAGGTGGCCACGGCGATGGGCGTGACCCAGGCGCGGGTGTCCCGGATCGAGAAGGGGCAGCTGGAGCGGAGCGAGGTCGACACCCTCGCCGCCTATGTGCAGGCACTCGGCGGGAAACTGAAGATAATCGCTGACTTCGGGGACGAGTCATTTGTCCTCGGGTGATGCCGACGCTCGGCGCTGCGCCGGGACTCTCATGTCGGGCTGAAGGGTTCCGGCTTGTCGGAGACAACGGACCGGAAGCTCTCCACCTGATCCGTGTGTTTCCCTTGACCAGGGCGGCCACCCGCCTGCTGGCCGAGATCCGCGAGCAGGGCTATCCGGATAAGCAGCACCCTGCTCGTGTGCCACCTCCCAGCAGGGACACCCCGACCCCGCACGCGTCCCGCCGTCCCCACGTCACCGGGTCGACTGGCTTATGATCAGGCACGAGAACCTGCCCGATCACCGGCGGTGGCACCGAGACGACCTGGTCGCAAGCTGTCCGCAGATGACCGTCCTGGCCGCCCAGGTACGCGCGTTTACCTCCTACCCACCGAGCGCCGCAGCGAAGACCTCGACACGTGGATCAAAACCGTGCGGGACGACGACCCGCCCTGCATACTGTCGTCGCCAGCCTCGAGAACGACCACGAGGCGGCGACCCGCAAGGGCGGCGTCGGGTTCGCTCCGAACCTCGCGACCTACGACAGCACCGACGACGTGCTGGTCATCGACCCGCGGCCAGGCAACGCAACATCCAACAACGCTGCGGACACCATCGCCACCCTGACCCGGGCTGCCGCAACGCGACCGTCGCTCCCCGCCCTGCCCCGCCATACCCAACCGCGGCCGGCGTCAGACGATGCCGGCCGCCCGCAGCGCCCGCACCTGCGCCGGTTCGTAGCCGAGGTCCGCGAGCACCCCGTCGGTGTGCTCGCCCAGCGCCGGCACCGGCCCCATCCGCACCGACCACTGCGGCGAGATCGGCGGCGGCAGCAACGCGCGCAGCGGGCCGACCGGCGAATCGATCTCACGCCACCGGTCCCGAACCGCCAGCTGCGGATGCCTGACAAGATCGGTCACCGAGTTCAGGCGCGCATTGCCGATCCCCGCCTTGTCCAGCTGGGCCTGGGCGTCGGCCAGGAGCTGTCCGCCGGCCCACTCCCCCAGTACCGCGTCGACCCTGGGCCGGTCCCGGACCCGGTCGGTGTTACCGGCCAACGACGGATCCGTGGCAAGATCCGAGCGGCCGAGCACATCCTCGGCGAGGCGTTGCCATTCACGGTCGTTCGTCGTCCCCACCACGAGTACCTGATCGTCGGCGGTCCGATAGGCGCCGTAGGGCGCGACCGACGGCGAGCTCACACCGTTGGGCTCCTGATCGAGACCAGTGCCCAGCGTGTAGTAGAGGGGATACCCCATCCACTCGGCCGCCGCGTCGAACAGGCTGACCGAGATCTCCGCCCCCGTGCCGGTACGGCCTCGCGCGAGGAGAGCGGCCAGGACACTGGAGTACGTGTACATGCCGGCGGCGACATCGGCGAGCGGGATGCCCGGCTTCGCCGGCTGCCCGGGGAACCCGGTCACCGAGCATGACCCGGTCTCGGACTGCACGAGCAGGTCATAGGCGCGCTTCGCGGCCAGTGGCCCACCCTCCCCGTAACCGGAGATGTCGACGGCCACGGCCCGCGGATGGCGTTCCAGCACCTGATGGGCGGCCACGCCGAGCCTGGCGGCGGCACCGGGCGCGAGGTTTTGCACGACGACGTCCGCGCGCTCGATCAGGCGGGCGAGGACCTCAGCGCCCGCGGGTTTCTTCACATCGAGCGCGAGCGACTCCTTGCCCCGGTTGAGCCAGACGAAGTGGGCGCCCATGCCGTTCATGGCCTGGTCGTAGTCACGGGCGAAGTCGCCACCGCGCGGGTTCTCGACCTTCACGACCCGGGCGCCGAGATCCGCGAGATGCCGGGTGGCGAGCGGAGCGGCGACAGCCTGCTCCAGGCCGACCACGAACAGGCCCGCCAAGGGTGCGCAAGGCAGGCCGTCGGCACCCGTTCCGCTGGGAGACACGCTCATGACCTGGTCTGGAAGCTCTCGACGTTGCGGCGCAGCTCCTCGGTGGTGAACGACTCGCCCTCCGCGGCCAGGGAGAAGTCCAGCACCAGCCGGGCTGCCTGCGCCAGGTGCAGGTTGATCGCCCGTTTGGTGTCCTGGACCGCCTGCGGAGGCAGCCCGGCGAGCTTGTGCGCGACCCGGCGCGCCTCGGCCAGCAGCTCCCCGGCCGGGACCACCCGGTTGGCCAGGCCGAGGGCGACGGCCTGGTCCGCGGGGATGCGATCACCGGTGAGCAGGTACTCCTTGGCCCGCAGGATGCTCGTGGCCAGCGGCCAGAACGCCGCGCCGCCGTCGCCCGCGACCAGGCCCACCTGCACGTGCGGATCAGCCAGGAAGGCGGTGTCGGCGATCAGGACGATATCGCTCATGACGGCGATGGTCGCCCCGAGGCCCACCGCCGGGCCATTGACCGCCGTCACCACCGGGAGGTGGAAGCGGACGATCTCATCGGCGAGCCGCCGCGCCTCGCGCATCGAGTGGCGGCGGACCTCCACGTCAGCAATCTGCCTGGCCATACCCGGGATGTCGCCACCCGCGCTGAACGCACGCCCCGCCCCGGTGAGCACCACCGCGCGGGCATCCCGGTCGCCGGCGATGCGCGCCCAGACCTCGGCGACAGCTTCATGCAGGCCGTCCGCGAACGCGTTCAACGCGTCCGGCCGGTTCAGCGTGACAATGCGCACCGGGCCGTCCGACTCGACGAGGAGGACGCCCCCGAAGTCGTAGTCCGCCATATTCAGTGGCTGCCTCTCCTGGAGAACCCCGGGGAAGTTCCGGGACAACCGCGGTCAGACTGCGGTCAGACTGGCTGTCAGTAGCTGCGCAGGCCCATGCTGCGCGCGATCGCGTTGCGCTGGATCTGGCTGGTGCCGCCCGAGATCGGCGCGACGATGGACTCGCGCCAGCGGAAGCTCATCACGCTCTCGGTGGCGAAGCCATGGCCGCCGAGGATCTGCATACCCCACCGGGCCGCCGAGACATAGGTTTCGGACCCCTTGAGCTTGGCCATCGAGCCCTCGCGGGAACACGGCCGGCCCTGCGCGTGCAGCCAGGCGGCCCGGTAGGACAACAGCCGGGCGGAGTCGATCTCGACCTGGAGATCGGCCATCGCGTGTGACAGCGACTGGAAGTTGCCGATCGGACGGTCGAACTGCTGGCGCTGCTTGGCGTACTCCAGTGCCTCGTCGAGCGTGGCCTGGGCGACGCCGACGTATGCGCCGCTCATGAGCACGCGCTCGAGGTCGAGGCCGGAGAGCATGACCTTCCAGCCGCCGTGCAGCGGGCCGACCAGGTTCTCCCGGGGAACGACCACGTCGTGCAGGAAGACCTCGTTGGTGCCGAGGATGTGCCGGGCCAGCGTCGGCGTCCGGCGGATCTCCACGCCAGCGGTCGCGGGATCGACCAGCACCAGGGACAGCCCCTCGTGCTTCGGCGCGGACGGGTCGGTGCGCACGTACATCGCGATGGTCGTGCCGGGCAGGCCCGCCCCCGTACACCACGCCTTCTGGCCGTTGAGGACGAAATGGTCGCCGTGGTCGGCCGCGGTGGTGCGCAGCGCCGCGACGTCGGAGCCGGCGTCCGGCTCGCTCATGGCGATGGCGAAGCGCTCGGTGCCGTCGAGCATGCCGGGCAGGTACCGGTCGCGCTGGGCCTGCGTGCCCCACTTCAACAGGGTGAGCCCCGGGATGAAGGTCCCCGAATAGCACATGGCGATGTCGAGGCTGGCACGCCCGAGCTCCTCGGCGAGCAGGACGAGCTCGAGCGCGGTCCCGCCGCCCCCGCCGCTGTCCTCGGGCAGCGGGAGGCCGAACCACCCGAGGTCGGCCATGCCGCGAAAAAGCTCCTTCGGCAGGATGCCCTGTTCGTCCCATTCCTTGGCCAGCCGCGGCGGGCAGGTGCGCGAGACGAAGTCCCGTGCGGTCCGCGCCAGCATCCGCTGCTCGTCCGTGAGGTCAAAGTCCACGACAACACCTCTCCCATCAGGTAAATCAGCTAACCATAGCCCGTCGGATGATGTGGGTGGACCCGCCGACAGCCAGCGCACGACCAACCGCACGCCCGGCACGCCCCGCGGGACTTGCTATAGCCCTACCTATCAGATAACTTTTTATACGATTTTGTATCCTGAATCAGCCAGAGGCGCCCGCCTGGGCGCGAGTGGGCGAGGTAGCCGATGGACGTTGCCGTCACCGCGCAGGACAGGCAGTTCCAGGAGGAGGCGCGGTCATGGCTGGCCGATCATCTCACCGGTGACTTCCGGAGCATCCTGGGTGTCGGCGGCCCGGCGGACGACACCGCCTGGGAGCTCCGCCGGGAGTGGGAGAAGCTCCTCGCGAAGGACAAGTGGCTGAACATCGCCTGGCCGGTCGAGTACGGCGGCCGCGGGGGGACGCTGGCCCAGGAGATCATCTTCCAGGTCGAGCACGCCCGGGCACAGGCGCCGTACTGGGTGGGAGTCCACGGCCGTGACCTGTTCGGGCCGACCCTGCTCGCGTTCGGCACCCCCGAGCAGAAGGCCCGCTTCCTCCCGAAGATCACACAGGTCGAGGAGTTCTGGGGGCAGGGCTTCAGCGAGCCCGACGCCGGCAGCGACCTGGCTGGCCTGCGCACCCGCGCCGAACTCGACGGCGACGAATGGGTGATCAACGGCCAGAAGATATGGACGACGTTCGGCGGGTACGCCGACTGGCTCTACGTCCTGTGCCGCACCGACCCGGACGCCCCCAAGCACCGGGGGATCTCGATGCTTCTCGTACCCCGCCACCAGCCCGGTGTCGAGGTCCGGCCGATCCGGAACATGGCCGGCGGGACGGAGTTCGCCGAGGTCTTCCTCAGTGACGCCCGCACCAGCAAGGACCTGGTCGTCGGCGAGGTCAACGGTGGCTGGCGCGTGGTCATGGGCACCCTCGGCAACGAGCGCGGGGGCACCACCGTGCTGCCCTTCCAGGCCGGGTTCGAGCGCGAGATGCGGGCACTGATCGACCTCGTGAAGTCCCGCCCGGCCGACCCGGTGCTGCGCGACCGGATCGCGTCCGCCTACGTCGGCCTGCGGGTCATGCAGGCGATGAACATCCGCACGATCAGCCGGGCAGTCGCGAACGCGCACCCCGGGCCGGAGTCCTCGATCTCGAAGCTGTTCTGGTCCACCTGGCACCGGGACTTCGGTGAGCTGCTGATGGACGCGACCGGCGCCGACTCGATGCTGGTCGGGGACCACTACAAACTGAGCCTGTTCCAGGCGAGCTTCCTGAACTCCCGAGCGGAGACGATCTACGGAGGCGCTGTCGAGATCCAGCACAACATCCTGGGCGAGCAGGTGCTCGGGCTGCCCAAAGAACCACGCTGACCTGTCTGGCGAGGTGCATCCGGTGCCACTGTGACGACATCGGATGCACCTCGTTGCCATCACCTCA
>NZ_CAKJTP010000163.1:0-8457 GCF_917627335.1 Protofrankia sp. CiT1
ACATTGAGCTGGTCGGGGAGGCGGAGATCCGCGATCAGCTACATGATCTGATCATCGCTCTTGGTTCTGACGCGGAGGAGGCCTACATGACCATCGCCGAGCAGCTCCGCGCTGAAGGCCGTGTCGAGGGACGCGTTGAGGGACGCGTTGAGGGACGTGTCGAGGGACGCGTTGAGGGACGCGTTGAGGGACGTGTCGAGGGACGCGTCGAGGGACGCGTCGAGGGACGCGTCGAGACCCTCGTTCAGCAGCTGACACTCAAGTTCGGCCCGCTTCCCGAGGCACTGCTCGCCACTGTGCGTAACGCCTCCACTGACCAGCTCCAGACCTGGACCGTTCGTGTCCTGACCGCCGACACCCTCGACCAGCTCTTCGGCTAACCCCAATGCCGGGACGTTACAGCGGGACAGCGAGGATTTGACCGTACGGACGCTGACGCGTGGGCGGCGGGGCGGCAGCAGCCCGGCCAGGACGGCGAGGCCGATCCGGCCGACCGGGTCCGAGTCGGTGGTGACCACACCCTCGGCGGCGGGCAGCGTCTGTCGGACTGGCTTCCAGGGCGATGGTGAAACTGGCCCGGTCCGTCGGTGCCAGGAACCGATTCCACGGCGGTGACCACGGCCCTACGTAGCGCCTGGCAGCAGCGTCGAAGCCCCGGTCGGCCAGCACCAGCATGTCCCGGGTGAGTAAAGGCAGCAGGCGGCGGGCGTAATCGGTCTCGCCGGTGGCGGGCGGGCCGAAGACCGAGCAGCCACGCCGGGTGATATCGACCCACCGCCGCGGTGATCACCGCCATTCGATGAAGTCGTCCATCCGGTCGCCGAAGCGCTCACGGCTGTACCGTGCGATGCCGTGGATGTGCTCCTCCATGAGACTGTGGGCCTGCTTGGCATGACCGGACAGAATGGCCCGGGCCAGCTTCAGGTGATCGTCGGCGATCAGGTCACGCATCACCCGGGGGTCGTCAGTGAGGGCGACGTGGTGGGCGACGATCCGGCCCATGGTCTGCATGCTCAGCTCGAGCACGCGGTTGCGGGCCAGTGAGGCTATCGCGATGTGGAATCCACCGTGCTCCTGGACGAACTTCCCCAGCTCCTCGTGTTCTTCGTGTTCTTCGTACGCCCCGCCTCCGTCGAGGTAGGGTGCCATCGCGGCGGCCCGCGCGTCCCTGTCCGGGTTGCGGGCGGCCCGGTCGGCCAGAACGCATTCGGCCAGCACCCACGCCTCGAAGAGTTCGGCGTAGGTGGCCCCCGCCAGGTGGAAATACAACGTGGAGATGCGTCCGAGGTTCGACGGGTCGACGGTACCGACCACCGGGCCGCCGCCCGGCCCACGGCGGATGGACAGCAGGCCCTGCACCTCCAGCAGGCGCAGCCCCTCCCGCAACGACTCGCGGCTCACTGAATACTGTTCGAGCATGGCCGCCTCCGACGGCAGGCCGTCACCAGGCTGTAGCCCACGGGCGATGATGTCGTGCACCACATCCCGTGCGACGGTCTCCGATGTCTTCAGGCGGCGCATCACCCCGTCACCCGACGCGATCGCGATGCAGCCTCGCGGAGTCGCCGGGGCCGGTGCGTGCCGACGAGGGCCCAGCGCTCCAGCGGGCGCAGGCAACGGCTCTCGACCGGGGCTGCTCACCATGAGCAGAGGGTACCGCCAGGCCGAGTTGCTCCTGATGAATCGCACCGCCCAGCTCCTTGCCTACCCCGTCCCGCGGACGGGCTGGGCGGGCTGGGCAGTACGGACAGGCCGGTAGCGCCAGTGGCTGTGGCCCGGCTGTCCTGGCTCACCCCGTGACGTCCCCCATGATCCGCAGGGCACGCCGGGCAAGCATCCCGATGTCGTCCCCGCGGCTGGCCATACGTTCATCCGTGCTCTCCCCGCGCACGTAGCGTTGGTGCAACTGCTGGCAGATCACCGCTGTCCGCCAGCAGGCGAACGCCTCATACCAGGCAATGTGTGACAGGTCGGCGCCGGTGCGCGCCGCGTACCGGCGCGTGACCTCCGCCCGGGTGGGCACGCCCAGCGTCCGCAGGCCCGGCACGTGCAGCGCGTGGTCGTCCGCGGTGTCCGACGGGTCGGGCCAGTAGTTGAGCAGCATCCCGACATCGGCAAGCGGGTCGCCGAGCGTCGCCATGTCCCAGTCGAAGACCGATGCCACCCGGTCGGGTGCGGCCGGCGCGAACTGACAGTTGTCAATCTTGAAGTCGTTGTGTATGAGCACGGATGCCCGCGAGACCGGCAGCGTGCGCTCCAGGCGGCGGCCCGCTTCGGTCATCTGTGCGTCGAACTCGGCGGTGGCCACGAGCTCCCAGCGACGGCGCCATCCCGACAGCTGGCGCGCGAGGTATCCGCCGGGCCGGCCGAGATCGTCGAGGCCGCAGCTCGCCGGGTCGACGAGATGCAGGTCGGCGAGAGCGTCGACGGTGGCGAAACCGACGCGGCGAGCCGCGTCGGGCAGGTCACGCAGCGACGGCGGCAGCGCCCCCCAGACCACCACCCCGGCGCGGTACTCGCCGACCACGAAGTCGCTGCCCACGACGTCGTGGTCGGCGCAGAACACGTAGGCCCGCGGAGCGCGGTCGTACTCCTGCCACAGGCGGGACAGCACCCGGTGCTCGCGGCGCATGTCGTGGGCGCCTGGGGCGATCACGCCGAACGGAGGCCGGCGCAGCACCAGACGGGTGTGACCGAACGAGAGCAGATAGGTGAGGTTCGCCGAACCGTTCGGGAACTGCGCCACCGACAGGTCGCCCGTCACCTCCAGCCCCCGCTCGGCCAGCCGCGGCAGCAGGTACCTGGCCAGCCGCTCCCACGGCAGGTCCTCACCGGGGCGGACCGGCGCCAGCTCAGGCGGATCCGCCGGCTCAGGCGAATCCGCTGACAGCCAAGACTCGGCGTTCATCATCCCCGGCCCTTCCCGGTAGTTGCGGTCCTGGTAGGCCACTGTCCTGGTAGGTACTGTCCTGGCCGCGGTCCCGATGCCGCCGGGCAGCGCGCCGCGCGCCCGCGTGCCAGTGGCGCCTGTGGGGGAACCTGGCACAAACCCCCGCAGGCCCCGTTGCGCCTGCCATCCAAAGACCTTAACCTCATGACGAATATAGACGTGACGAATCTGACAACCCCGAGGGAGACCCATGGGCGCGGAAGCTGCGGACAGGGATCTCGAGGCCTTCCGGGGCAGGGTACGTGCCTGGCTCGCCGACCGCGCGGGCCCGCGGGCCGGCCCAGGTGAGGGCCGCCAGGAAGGCTGGGGACAGGGGCCGGACGACGTGTCGGTCTTTCACAGCCTGTCCTTCGCGGACGAGAAGGCGCTGATCGACCGGGCGGCTGCCTGGCAGCGGCAGAAGTTCGACGCCGGCTTCGGCGCGATCACCTGGGCTCCCGAGTACGGCGGCGGCGGGCTCGGGCCCGAGTTCGCCGAGGTGTTCGCCCACGAGGAGGCACACGTCGAGACTCCGCCGGGGCACGAGCTGCTGACGGTGACGCTGCACCTGATCGCCCCAACGATCGAGCTCGTCGGCACCCCCGGCCAGCGCGCTCTCCTGGTGCGGCGGTTCCTGCGCGCCGAGGAGCTGTGCTGCCAGCTGTTCTCCGAGCCGGGCGCTGGTTCCGACCTCGCCGCCCTGGCCACCCGCGCGGTTCGCGACGGTGACGCCTGGGTGGTCAACGGGCAGAAGGTCTGGAGCTCGGGTGCCCAGTTCGCCGACTGGGGCATGCTCATCGCGCGGACCGACCCGGATGCCGCGAAACACGCGGGCCTCACCGCCTTCATGATCGCACTGGGCTCTCCCGGAGTGACCATCCGACCGCTGCGCCAGATGTCGGGCGGTTCGTCGTTCAACGAGGTCTTCCTCGACGACGTCCGGGTTCCCGACTCCCTGCGTCTCGGGGAGGTGGGCGGGGGCTGGCGGACGGCCCTGACGACGCTCGGGTTCGAGCGCGAGGCCAGCAGCGCGCCGAGCCAGGTCGGCGGGGGCTTCCGGGAACTCGTGGCGCTGGCCCGGTGGCTGGGTCGGGCGGGCGATCCGCTGGTCCGCCAGCAGCTCGCCGACGTGTTCATCAACGAACGGCTCGCCCGGGTGTCGGCCCAGCGGGACGAACAGGCCCGGCAGGCCGGCCGGGCGCCGGGGGCGGCGGGCTCCCTGCGCAAGCTGCGCTGGGTGGCGGGCATGGAATCGGCGTCGCGGACGGCCGCTCTGCTGCTCGGCCCGCGCCTGACGGCGGACACCGGTGAGTGGGGCACGTTCTGCTGGAGCGCCCATGTCCTGGGCGCTCCGGGCTACCGGATCGCGGGTGGTTCGGACGAGATCCAGCGCAACATCATCGCCGAGCGGATCCTCGGGCTGCCGGGCGAGCCGCGGACCGACCGGGGCAGGCCCTGGCGGGACATCCCACGTTGACCATCGGCGGATCCCAGCGTGGCGGGAGCACAGATGCGCCAGTGCGATGACCTCGGGCATGGCAGCCCGCTCCAGGGCAAGGTGGCACTCGTGACAGGCGGGAGCCGCGGCCTCGGCCGGGAGATGGTGCTCGCGTTCGCCGCGGCCGGCGCGGACGTCGTGATCACAAGCCGGAAGGCCGCCGGCTGCGCGGAACTCGCCGCGGAGGTCCGCCGCGCCACCGGCCGCAGGGCGTTGCCCTACCCGGCGCACGTCGGCGACTGGGCCGGCCTCACCCGCCTGGTGGACGCCGTCTACGACGAGTTCGGCCGGCTCGACATCCTGGTCAACAACGCCGGTATCGCCCCGCGCTACCCGAGCCTGGACGAGGTGACCGAGGAGCTGTTCGACAAGGTCATCGGGGTCAACCTCAAGGGGCCGTTTCGGCTCACCGCGCTCGCCGGTGCCCGCATGGCCCGCGCCGGCGGCGGTTCGATCATCAACATCAGCAGTGTCGCGGCGGTGCGCCCGACGCCGGGCGACCTCCCCTACGCGGCGGCCAAGGCGGGCCTGAACACCCTGACCGCCGGCTTCGCCCAGGCCTTCGGGCCGACGGTCCGGGTCAACACGATCATGGCAGGGCCGTTCTTCACCGACATCAGCAGGACCTGGGACATCCCGGCCTTCGAGGCGATGGCCGGACGCTTCCCCCTGGGCCGGGGCGGCGACCCGCGCGAGATCGTCGGTGCGGCCCTGTACTTCGCCGGGCCCGCGTCGAGTTTCACCTCCGGCGCGCTGCTCGCCGTCGACGGCGGCCAGGCAGTCGTCCCCTATACCGCTCCGGCTGACGGGCCAGACTGACGGGCCAGACTGCCCCAGACATCCGTTCCGCCCCGGCCGCCACGCAACGGATGTCGGCCTCAGGTGGCAGCGGTCCCCTCCGCGGGATGGACGTTGACGATGACCGCTGTGCCCCGGCTACCGACGAGGGACAGCGCGGACTCCAGCAACCGGCCGTCACCGGCGGCCATGGTCATGACAACGGTGTTCGCCATGCAGCCATGGGTGAGGTCACGCACCGCCGGCAGCGCGCCGTCGAGGGTCGTCGTTGTCAGCGTCGGCTCCCCCGGCCACAGCACCGCCGCGTGGGTTCTCACCGTGCCGTCCCCGCGTCCGGGGCCGGCCGTGTCACCGGGGACACACCTGGGGGCCGGGCCCGCCGACCTCGGCAAGGTAGCCGGTGGCATCCACCCGGCGCTCGCCCCAGCGAATCTCGAGGAGAAGCCTGCTGATTTTCCAGCCGTCCGCTTCGCGTCGCAGCTGGTTGTGGTAGCCGCGCCCGCCGCCGCGCTGGCGCGTCAGCCCCCCACCTTCATCCACACACTCTTGATCTCGGTGAAATCGTCGAGCGAGGCCGCGCCCAGGCTGCGGCCGTGCCCGGAGTTCTTCACGCCGCCGTAGGGCACCGTCGGGTAGACCATCTGGTAGGTGTTCACCCACACCGTTCCGGCCCGTAATGCTCTGCTCGTGCGGTGTGCCAGGCCCAGATCGTTCGTCCACACACCGGCCGCCAGCCCGTACTCGGTGTCGTTGGCGATGGCGATGGCCTCCTCCTCCGAGCCGAACTCCAGCACGGACATCACCGGCCCGAAGATCTCCTCGCGGGCG
Source organism: Protofrankia sp. CiT1 (assembly GCF_917627335.1). Taxonomy (NCBI): domain Bacteria; kingdom Bacillati; phylum Actinomycetota; class Actinomycetes; order Frankiales; family Frankiaceae; genus Protofrankia; species Protofrankia sp. CiT1. Next base: position 6,054 of record NZ_CAKJTP010000163.1, read on the forward strand.
ATCCGCATGTCGTTGCGCACGGATGTGAACACCGTTGGCTGGTGGAAGTAGCCGACGTCGCCATGGCGCTCACCGCCGAGCACCAGCTCCGCGCCCTCGTCCCGGCCGTAGCCGACGTAACGCCGCACCCGCTCCAGCTGCTCGGCGGACACCAGCGGCCCCAGCTGGCTGCTGGGGTCGAAACCCGAGCCGAGCTGGATGTCACGCGAGCCGTCAATGATCATGCTTACCAGTGTGTCGTGCACGGAGCGGTGGACCAACAGGCGGCTGCCCGCGGTGCACACCTGCCCGGACGCGCCCCACACCCCGGCCATGGCCGCGGCGGCGGCGGCCTCCAGGTCGGCGTCGGGGAAGACGATGAACGGGCTCTTGCCGCCGAGCTCGAGGCTCACCCGTTTCACCCGTGCGGCGGCGGCGGCCTGGATGGCGCTTCCGGTCGCCACCGAACCGGTGAACGACACGGCGTCGATGTTGGCGGAGGTGACGAGGGCCGCGCCCACCACCTCACCGACACCTTGGACGACGTTGAAGACCCCCGGCGGGATTCCCGCCTCGAGCGCCAGCTCCGCCATGAGAACCGCCGACATGGGGGTCTGCTCGGCCGGCTTCAGCACGACGCTGTTGCCGGCGCTGATGGCGGCGGCCACCGCGGCGAACACGGCTGTCGGCCCGTTCCACGGGGTGATCAGGCCGATGGCGCCGATCGGCTCCCGATGCTGGTAGACGACCAGGTCCGACGGTACCGCCGGGATCGCTCCGGCAATCTTGGAGGGCCAGCCAGCGTAGTAGTCGATACCGTCGACCGCGAACTGGACGATGAAGCCCTCGTAGAAACGCGGCAGTCCCGAGTCGATCACGTCGATCTCGGCGAAGACGTCGGCCCGCTCCGCCAGGAGGCTGGCGAGCCTGCGCATCCGGCGTTCCTTTTCCAGCGGCGGGAGGAAGCGCCACCGACCGTCGTCGAACGCGGCACGCGCGGACCGCGCGGCCCTTTCGGCGTCGGCCGCCGAGCCGGCCGCGGCGGTGGCGACGTGGCGTTCTGTCGCGGGGTCGATGACCGCCATCGTCGCCCCGTCGAGGGACGGGACGACCGCACCGTCGATCACGTGGCCGAACAGGGGGCGCGCCAGCTGGCGGGCGGTTTCCGCCGAGATCGGATATACCGATTGATCATCCAATGTGCTACTCATCGAAGCTGCTCCGATCTGGTTGCGGGAAACCCGCGGACATCACCGCGGTCACGGCGTTCGACGGCCAGGGCAGTTCGACGGCCAGGGCACAGGAGATCCCCGGACACCGGCCTGGGCCCGCGTCACGGCTCGGCCACGGTTGTGACGGCGGGCTCGGTCGCGGTCGTGGCCGCCTGTGCCCGCCGGCTGCGCCGCGTCTGGGCGACCTGCCGGCTCGCCAGGGAGACCGCGATCAGCAGCGCCACCCCCTGGAACAGCGGCTGGATCCAGAAGGTGCCAGGCCCGAAGGCCAGCTGTAGCCCCTTGACGCCGAAAGCGAGCGCGAAGTAAGCGATCAGCGTGCCCCACACATTGGGCCGCCGGGAGAACTGCGACGCCCCGAAGAACACCGCCGCCAGCGCGGGGAACAGCAGGCCCGGACCGGCGTCCGCGGTGTAGGCGCCGACCCGCATCGCGTAGATGACGCCGGCGATCCCGGCCACCGCGCCGGAGGCGACGAGCGAGCCGTAGACAAGCCGCTCCGTCGACAGGCCGGCCAGCCGCGCGGCATCGGGGCTGCTGCCGACGGCGAACAGGTAGCGCCCGGCCGGCGTGTGCTCCAGCACGAACCACCCGATGACCGCCAGTACCAGCAGGTAGAGCACGACCACCGGAACACCCAGCAGGTTCGTGCTGCCAAGCGTCGCGAACCGGTCGGAGAACGCGCCGGTGATCTGACGGTTGTCGGAGACCTTCAGCCCCACAGCGGTGAGCACCTGGCTCACGCCGAGGGTGGCTATCAGTGAGTTGACCCGCAACCGCACCACCAGGAAACCGCTGATCAGACCGACCAGGCAGCACAACAGCACAGCGCCGGTACAGACCAGGGCGATCGGGACGCCGGTGTTGGCCGCGAACCAGTTGATCACGACGAGCGACAGCCCCATCATCGCGCCGATCGACAGGTCGAAAACACCGGCCGCGAGCGGGACGAGGAAGGCCAGTGCCAGAACCGCCGTCACCACGCCTTCACCGAAGGTGAGACGGAACGTGCTGACCGTCAGGAACAGGTGCGGCTTGAGCGCGCCGAAGATGACGATGAACAGCGCGAAGAGAATCAGTGCGCTGTACCTGCCGAGCGTGACGCTGACCGGCTGCCGGACCGGCTCCGGCGGACGGGGAGCGCCGGAACTCCCGCGGCCCGTCCCGCCCGCCGCGGCGACGCCGGCTTCCCG
>NZ_CAKJTP010000164.1:0-1181 GCF_917627335.1 Protofrankia sp. CiT1
GTGCCTGGGCCGTCCGCGGCCGCGGGCGGAACGGGGGCGTCCGCGCCAGCCACGGAGGCCGCCGCGGTGAACAGCGCCAGCAGCTCAGGGGATGGCGGCAGCGGCCGTGATATCGCCTCTCCCTGAAGAATGTCGCAACCGAGCTCCATCAGCATCCGCAGGGCGCGGGCGTCCTCGACGCCCTCGCCGACGACCCGCAGGCCCAAGCGGTGTCCCAGGTCCAGGACCGCACAGACGATCGCGGCGTCGGGCAGGCTCCCATGCGCGCCGGAGACGAACCCCCGGTCGATCTTCACCTCGTCGAACGGCAGCGCCTTGAGGATCTCCATCGAGCTGTACCCTGTTCCGAAGTCATCCAGCGACAGCTTCACTCCGCGGGTACGCAGCTCCCGCAGCATCGCCGCGGCCCGCGCAGGCTGGGTGACCAGCGCACTCTCCGTGATCTCCAGTGTCAGGACGTCGGCCGGCAGGCCATACGCGGACAACGTCTGCGAAACCAGGCTGGGGAGATCGTCGCGGACGAGCATCCGCGCCGAGAGGTTCACCGACACCGGTACGTGGCGACCGGCCAAGGCCCAGTCGGCACACTGGCGCAGCGCCTCGTTCAGTACCCATTCGGTCACATCAATGATCAAAGTGGACCGTTCCGCCATGGGCAGGAACGCCTCGGGTGCCAGCAGCCCGCGGTCCGGGTGCGCCCAGCGCAGGAGCGCCTCGACACCGGCGATGCGGCCGGTCCGCGCAGACCGCAGCGGCTGGTAGTGGAGGCGCAGCTCGCCACTGGCGACAGCGGCCCGCAACTGAGCGTGCATGGCCAGTTCCCACGGCCGGACGCCAGCCATACCCGGATCCCACACACCGACCCGTTCACCATCCCGTTTGGCCGCGTGCAGCGCCGCATCCGCGGCCGGTAGCAGCGCGTCAAGACTCGTTCCGTGCAGCGGGGCGGCCGCGACACCCGCGCTGGCCTCGACCTCGACCTCGACGCCGTCGATCCGGAACGGGCCAGCGATCTGGCTGATCACCATCCGGCCGATCGCACGCATCTGATCATGCGTGGCCGCGAGCTCAGCCGGCAGATCGGCCCCGTACATGACCACCGCGAACTCGTCACTGCCGATACGACCGGTGAACGCTGGATCCGCGGGTACGCCGCGTAGCTGCACCGCGATAGCCTGAAG
>NZ_CAKJTP010000164.1:1910-9176 GCF_917627335.1 Protofrankia sp. CiT1
GCCGCGAGCTCAGCCGGCAGATCGGCCCCGTACATGACCACCGCGAACTCGTCACTGCCGATACGACCGGTGAACGCGGGATCCGCGGGTACGCCGCGTAGCTGCACCGCGATAGCCTGAAGCAGCCGGTCCCCAGCGGAATGACCGAGAGCGTCGTTGACCTCACGGAACCGGTTGATATCAAGAAGCACCAGGACGGCGTCACGACCCGCGGCAAGCGCGGCGGCGAGCGCGGGCTGGGCCACCCGAGCCAGTCCGGCCCGGTTCGCGAGGCCAGTCAGTGGATCTCGATCCACCAGGAGCTGGCTCCAGCGGCCGAATCCGTACACCACCAGGGTTGTCGCGGTGATGCTGAAGACAGTCATCACGACCGCGGGTATCGCGGCCCCGAGGTCTCCCTCGACCGCGAAAGCGGCCACGGCCCCCGCGCTGATGAGTACGGCGTGGGCGACCGCCTCCCACAGCCTGCGCACCATTGCCCCGCATGCCGCGATCCAGGAGTACCAGAGCAGGTACAGGTCGGAGTCACGGCCGTCGGTACTGTCACACAGCGCGATCGTTATCGCAAGAACCGAGGTGACCACCAGAATGTGGTGGACAGTCGGCCGCATGCGTGCCAGCAGCAGCGCGACAGCCAGGTTGGCCGTGCTTATCGCTACCGCGAGCCACGTCCCCAGCTGGTTCTGCCCTGGCGACCGGGGGAGCAGCGCGAGAACGAGGAAAAAGAAGAGGCCCCCGGCGGAAAGTATGATCAGAAATCGTCGTTGATCCGTGAAAGGCGGAAGGCTCATGTCAACCCCCACCTGATCCACAACGGATACCCACGGTACCGGGGAAGGCGCCACCGGATACCCCACGGGATAACTGCCCGAAAACTGCTCACAGTTACACTGTGAGCCTCAGCGACGCGGATGTAACCCGCCAGCCCACGGGTTTGGCGGGTCTACAGGACAGCTGTGGCTAATCGAAGATCCTGTATGCACACCCCAGTGACAATGCCGCCGCATCGGCGTGAGCTGACACCGCGCGTGACCTGACACCGGGCGTGACCTGACACCGGGCGGCGGCTGCGGACAGCGGCGACAGGCCGGCGCCCCGGCAGCAGCTCGGCTGACGGCACCCGGCAGGTCAGTGGGCGGCGTCGTCCCAGGTCAGGCCGCAACCGACACTGACATCAAGAGGTACCGACAGCTGGTAGGCCGTCCCCATCTCGGCCCGCACCAGTGCCTCGACCTCGGCCCGCTCGCCCGGAGCGATCTCCAGGACAAGCTCGTCATGGACCTGGAGCAACAGCCGCGACCGTAGCCGGCGGTCCCGCAGCGCCCGGTCGACGCCCAACATAGCGATCTTTATGATGTCCGCCGCGGACCCCTGGATGGGAGCGTTGAGCGCCATCCGTTCGGCCATCTGCCGACGCTGCGCGTTGTCACTGGTGAGGTCCGGAAGGTAACGGCGACGTCCCATGATCGTCTGTGTGTAGCCGTCCGCGCGGGCCTGCTCGACCACCCCACGGAGGAAGTCCCGTACCCCGCCGAATCTGGCGAAGTACGTCTCCATCTGTGCGCGGGCCTCTTCCGGATGGATGCCGAGCTGGCTGGCAAGCCCGTACGCCGACAGGCCGTAGGCCAGCCCGTAGGACATGGCCTTGATCCGGCGGCGCAGCTCCGGGTCGACCGCGTCCACGGGCAGGCCGAACGCCTGGGCCGCCACATAGGTGTGCAGGTCCTCGCCGGAGGCGAACGCCTCGATCAGTCCCGCGTCGCCGGACAGGTGCGCCATGATGCGCATCTCGATCTGGGAGTAGTCGGCCGTCAACAGGGACTCATAACCCGCGCCGACGATGAACGCCCGGCGGATCTGACGGCCCTCGGCCGTGCGGATCGGGATGTTCTGCAGGTTCGGGTCGGTCGAGGACAACCGGCCGGTCGCCGCAATCATCTGGTTGAAGGTCGTGTGGACACGACCGGCATCGTCGATCATCGGGATGAGCGAGTCCACCACGGTACGCATCCGAGCGACGTCACGGTGGCGCAGAAGTACCGCCAGTAGCGGATGGTCGGCCTGGGTGGCAAGCCAGACCAGCGCGTCCGCGTCGGTGGTGTAGCCAGTTTTGATCTTCTTGGTCTTCGGCAGGCCCAGCTCGTCGAACAGAATCACCTGTAGTTGCTTGGGTGAGCTGAGGTTGAATGGGCGCCCGACAATCTCATGAGCCTGCCCGGACACCGCGGCGACCTCAGCGGCGTAGTGCTTCTGGAGTTCCATCAGATGATCGGTGTCAGCGGCGATACCGGCCCGCTCCATCCCGGCCAGCACGCCGACGAGCGGCAGCTCCACGTCGTGCAGGAGCGCGGTGGCACCGCGCCGGACCAGCTCCGCGTCGAGCACGTTGGCGAGCTCAAGGCAGGCACGGGCCCGCACGACGTCCGCGGCGGCCGCGTCCGCCTCGTCTGATCCGTCGATGGTCAGCTGCCCGGTGTCAGACCCCTGCGCGCGCAGGTCACGCCGGAGATAGCGCAGCACGAGATCGGCCAGGTCGAAGCCGCGCTGGCCGGGCAGCGCGAGGTAGGCCGCGAGCGCGGTGTCGCTGGTGACACCCGCGAGAGACAGGCCACGGGCGGCAAGCGCCGACATCGGGCCTTTGACGTCATGCGCGGCCTTGGGCTGGTCAGCGTCGGCGGCCCACCGCGCCAGCGCGTTCTCATCGGCCACGGTGAGCTCGGCTGGGTCGATCCAGGCACCGGCGCCGTCGATGGTGGCCAGCGCGAGCGCGGTGACGACGCCGGTGCCCCGCCCCCAGCTCCCCCGGATGTACAGGCCGACGCGCCCGCCGCCATGGGCATGTTCGGCCAGCCATGCGGGCACCTCGCCGGGCCCCAGGACCCGCGTGGCCACCTCGAAACCCTCCTCAGCCGCGGGTTCGACCGTGGCCAGCGCCGTGTACAGCCGTTCCCGCAGCGTCCGGAACTGGAGGGTGTCGAAGAGCTGGTGGACGGCTTCACGGTCCCACGGGCGCAGCCGCAGGTCGGCGGGGGAAAGCTCCAGCGGCACGTCACGGGCGAGCTCGGTCAGGGTCCGGTTGCGGATCACGCTGGCAAGGTGCGCGCGCAGCGATCCGCCCACCTTGCCGCCGACTTCGTCCGCCCGGTCGACGAGTTCGGCCAGCGAGCCGAACTGCTGAATCCACTTGGTGGCGGTCTTCTCCCCTACGCCGGGTACCGACGGCAGGTTGTCCGACGGGTCGCCGCGCAACGCGGCGAAGTCCGGGTACTGCACCGGGGTGAGCCCGTACTTGGCCTCGACCTCCGCCGGGGTGAACCGGGTCATGTCGCTGATTCCGCGCCGGGTCATCAGCACTGTCACCTGGTCGGTGACAAGCTGCAGCGCGTCACGGTCACCGGTGACAACCAACACCCGCATGCCCACGGCCGCGCCCTCAGCCGCGAGTGTCGCGATGACGTCGTCGGCCTCGTAGCCAGCGGCGCTGACCCCGGTCACGGCGAGTGCGTCGCACACCTGCTGGATCAGGCTCACCTGCCCGACGAAGTCCTCGGGGGCCTCGGCACGCCCGGCCTTGTACTCCTCGTACTGCAGGTGCCGGAACGTGGGCGTCGGCAGGTCCCAGGCCACCGCCACATGGGTGGGGCGCTCGTCGCGCAGCACATTGATCAACATTGACGTGAACCCGTAGACCGCGTTGGTCGGCTGCCCCGTCGTGGTGGCGAAATTCTCGACCGGGAGCGCGAAGAACGCCCGGTAGGCCAGGGAGTGGCCGTCGAGCAGGAGCAGCCGCGGCTCACCGTCGTCGAGCACGGGCCGGGCTGCGGCCGGCGCCGGCCGAGCAGCCGAACGCGCGGAGCCGCGGGTTGTCGGGTTGTCGGGGCTCGCGGTTGTGGCGGACACGACACGAGTCTATGGACAGCCTCCGACAGGGGAGCCATGGCGCGAGGCGCCGCCCGGTCGGCGCGAGCCGGACAGACGGCTGCGGCACCGGAGCGGGATCTCGTATCCGGTGCCACCGGGTATCGGTGTGTCCCGGCCGGGACGGTAACGGGTGTCCCCACGCGGATTCGCGGCAGCCGGGTACCTGCCACCGCCGATATCCGGCTGATGCTGTCCGGATGACCACTATTCAGCTGACCGCACGGCCACCGGCCGGCTTCCGAGTACGCGATCACAGTACTTCCCGCGCGTCCGGATGCCACGGTGGTCAGTACGCCCGCGGGCCGTATTCGATCACAAAGACGGATGTGTGAACGTGTCACCGGTCACGTCGCGAAGAAGGGCGGGAACACTGGGGGAAGGCCACGGGGAAGACAGTGAGCGAGAACTGGCCAAGCCGTCCGCCCGGTGCATTGACGTGGCCATCGGTTACGCCTTAGCGTCTTGCCGGTGGGGCCCGGGGCGGACGAGTAGATAACGTCCATGCACGGGGAAGGTGTGGACGGCACCAAAGACCGTTCCGGGTTTCACTTATTCATCTACAGCTTTATGTGCCGCTGGGTACACGGTTCGATCCCGCGTCCCCCGGCCGCGCGCGATACCGGCCACTCAGACAACGTCTTCGCCCAGATAAGCCCGCCGAACGCGGTCGTCCGCGCGCAGCAGGCCCGCCGGACCGTCCAACACCATCCGGCCTGTCTCCAGCACATAGCCGCGATCCGCGACCGTCAGGGCCTGATGGACGTTCTGCTCCACCAGGAGCATGGACACGCCGGTACTGTTGATCTCACTGATGACCGCGAAGATCGTGGCGACGACCAACGGCGCGAGCCCCATGGACGGCTCGTCCAACAGCAGCACGCGAGGCCGCGCCATGAGCGCCCGGCCGATGGCCAGCATCTGCTGCTCGCCGCCGGAAAGGCTTCCCGCGGCCTGCCCGCGGCGCTCGGCCAGCCGCGGAAACATCGTGAACACCCGGTCGATGTCCCCACGCACCCAGCGGCGATCCCGGTAGGCGCCCATCAACAGGTTCTCCTGGACGGACATGACCGGGAACACCCCGCGGCCTTCCGGCACATGACTGACGCCACGCGCGACGATCTCGTGCGCCGGCAGGCCCGAAAGCCGCTCACCGTCCAGCGACACCTCCCCCGACGCCGGGCGCAACAGCCCCGACACCGTTCGCAGCGTCGTGGTCTTACCCGCGCCGTTCGCCCCCAGCAGGGCCACCACCTCGCCGGTCTCGACCCGCAGGCTCACCCCACGCAGCGCGGTCACCGAGCCGTAGCGGACCTCCACGCCGGTGAGCTCGAGCGCCATCAGCAGCCGCCGCGCGCATCAGCAATACCGTCCGGGATGCCGTCGATGCCGTCCGGGATGCCGCTCGTGTCGCTGCCGCTGTCGGCGGGGGCAGCCGCGGCCGTGCCCAGGTACGCCTCACGCACCGCCGGGGCCCGCTGGACCCGGGCCGGCGGGCCGCTGGCGATGACCCGGCCGAAATTGAGCACGACCACGTCCGCGGCCACGCTCATCACCAGGCCCATGTCATGTTCGATCAGCATCACGGAGATCCCGTCCGCGGCGATCCGCCGCAGCAGCCCGGCCAGTTCGTTCTTCTCGGCCGTGTTCGCGCCGGCCGCCGGTTCGTCCACCAGCAGCAGGCACGGGCCGCTGCCCAGCGCCCGCGCGATCTCGAGGCGACGCTGCTCCCCGTAGGCGAGCGTGGCGGCCGGGACGTGCGCGCGGTGGGCCAGACCGACGAAGGCGAGCAGTTCCATGGCCCGCCGCACGCCGCGAGCCTCGGCGTGCCGGACGCCAGAGGTGGCGAGCATCACCCGCAGTGCCGCCGGGCGCTCCCGTCCCTCCACTCCGATCTGGACGTTGGCGAGCGCGCTCAGCCCGCCGAACAGCCGGGTGTGCTGGAACGTCCGGGCCAGCCCGAGCCTGTTGATCATATGGGGCCGGCGGCCGAGCAGGTTGATGGGAGATCCGTCACGCCCCCACAGCGTGACACCGCCGCTCTGCGGACGGTAGACGCCCGTCAGGCAGTTGAACAGCGATGTCTTGCCCGCGCCGTTCGGACCGATCACCGCGAGGATCTGGCCGCGTTCATGGCGTAGCGACACCCCATCCAGGCTGGTGACTCCCCCGAAGCGGAGCACGAGTTCGCGCACGTCGAGCACCAGACCAGCGCTGCCGCCATCGACGCTGGGAGCCCTGATCGGCATGTCGTTCATCCGGCCTGCCCACCGACCGGGAGCGCTCCCCCGACGCCCGGGACACCCGCGTCGTCGGAGTCGGGGAGCGCCACGCCGACCCGCTCACGTCGCCGTGGCGGGAGCAGGCCCTGCGGCCGGAAGATCATCATAATGACCACGATCATCCCGAAATAGATGTACCGATCGGTCGGGGGCACCACATCGCGCAGGAAGAACGCCAGCCCCTGGAGGACCACAGCACCGAGCACCACGCCAAACCGGGAGCCCATCCCGCCGAAAATCACGATGGTGAGGACCAGGATCGACGCCTGCAAGCTGAAGGTCTGCGGGTTGAAGAACTGCTTGGTCGCGAAGAGCACACCCGCGAAACCCGAAACAGACGCGCCGATCGAGAACGCGAGCAGCTTCATCCGTACCGTCGCGACGCCCGAGATCTCGGCCGCGAACTCGTCCTCCCGGATTGCCGCCCAGGCCCGGCCGACGCGCGACCGTTCCAGCCGGCCGAACAGCACGATCACCGCAGTGATGATGGCGAGCAGGAGGTAGTAGTACGGCAGTGGCGCCAGGCCCCAGGCATAGTGGAACTTCCCGACGTCCAAGGATAGCGGTGGCACGCCGAACACTCCGCGCGAGCCACCCGTGACACCGTCGAGGTTGTTCGCGAGCAGCTGGATGATCTCGCCGAACCCCAACGTCACGATGGCCAGATAATCCCCGCGCAGCCGCAGCGTGGGCCCGCCGAGAGCCACCCCGGCGACCATCGCCGCGACCACCGCGATCGGGACCACGACGAACGGGTTGAGAATGATCGGCGAGTGCCAGGGCATGGCTGTCCGGGACGTGCAGTAGGCGGTCGTGTAGGCCCCGATCGCAAAGAACGCGATATAGCCGAGGTCGAGCAGGCCGGCGTAGCCGACCACCACGTTCAGGCCCAGCGCGAGCAGGGCGTAGATCCCGACGTCGGTGACGAGCGACTGAGCGGCCGCTGTGGACAGGCCCAGCGGCACGATGAGGGCGATACCGAGCATGCCCGCGCTTACCGCTGCCCTCCCCCGGGCGGATGCCGCGAAGCCGCCGAAACCGCCGAAGCCGCCGAGGGTGCCGGCCC
>NZ_CAKJTP010000165.1:0-8432 GCF_917627335.1 Protofrankia sp. CiT1
CGCCGGAACGGCCCGCTGACCGGGACGCCACCCCGGCAGTCGCGGCCAGCACCCCGGCGGAGGCCCCCGCCCCCGCCGCCCAGGAGAACAGCCGCATCAGCACCGGCAGAGCGACCAGCGACAGGATCATCATGGTCAGGCCCATGAACCGGTCCCGGTTCGCGGTCACCGGATCCGTACCCGCCTCCGAGGAATGCAGGTAACTGAACGCCGCCCCGTAGACCAGAGCCGCGGCCGGCTTGTAGCAGACCATCGCGACCAGCCAGCCGACGATCTTTGACATCCAGCGGCGGGTCGACGGCAGGAACCCGCCGGCGGCGGCCAGGACCAGCATCCCGGTCAGGATCGGGATACTGGCCTCCCGGAACATCATCAGGATTGCCTGCACGATCGAGACCACCAGCGCGATCAGACAGTAGACGATCACGAATCCGGTGGCGGCGAGATGCTGGTTGTCTACCCCGAGGACGTGTTTCATCACGGGCGCCAGCTGCTGGCCGTCCGTGGACAGCACCCAGTCGGAGAACGCGTCTCCGGCGTCCAGGGCTTGCTGGACGACGAGGACCCCGATCCCGGTCGTCAGTCCCACCATCAGCAGGCCGCGAGCGATGTCCAGGAGCGGCTGGGGTTTGTGTTGCAGGGCCATCCGCGCGGCCTGGATCGTCAGCCCGCACAACGCCACCGTGATCACGATGGGCCACATCCAGCCCCGGATCGCGGCGACCACCTCGATCGGGGGTGCGCTCACCGGGTCCACACCGGGTGTGACCGGCTGCTGCACCCGGACCGAGGGGGCCTTGACCCACCAGGTCGAGGTGGTGTCCACCATCCACGCCAGCCCCTTGGCGAGGGCGTCCTCCAACGAACTCAACGCGTTGTCGGTGACCGTGTCGACCGCCGCGCCAGCACCGGCTTTGACAATGACACCGCTGATCTCGGCAGCGGGACCGAACTGGGTGTATTGCAACGGGTTATACCCATCCCCAAGCAGTGAGGCCTGGGCTCCTACCTCCGGGGGAACAGTTGGAAGCCGGCGGTGGAGGTGATGGGGGTGGTGACCGTGTCCCAGCTACCGCCGGGTGGGGCTACGCTTCGCCAATCTCCCTGTTCCCAGCGCAACTCAGCACGGCCGGCGGCGTAGACGGTGGTGCCAGTGGAAGTTTCACCAACGGTGGCCACATACAACACGATCCGGTCGGGGGTGACCGCGTCGAAGCGGACCCCGGCGTAGCGGAAGATCGGGTCTGAGAACCGTCCGGTCAGCCGGGCGGGAACGGCATGTTGCGCCGCGGTCGTGCGAACCCGTTCCAACAGCGCCGGCTGGTCAACGCCGGTGGTCTGGTCGGCGATGGTGGGTTCGAAGATGTAGGCGCCAACCCCGGCGTTGGTACGGATTACGATGTTGATTGCGGCGAGGGCCGCGCCCAGCGGGGTGTGGGCGAACCCGGAGGCCCGGTCGTCGGCCAGGACGTGCGGGCCCGCGGTCGGTGACACCGGCAGGGCGAAGCCGTGGAAATCCATCCAGCGCAGGTCGGAGAAGTCCAGGGTGGGCAGGCCCGGATCCGGCAGGACCGGCCCGCCGGTCCCCGAGACCGTCCCGGCCGTACCCGCGGTCGGGGCCGGCGCCGGCGTCGGGGAGCCGCCCCGGTTGCCGAGGACCAGCCCGACGGCGATCCCGGCCGCGACCAGCCCGGCCGCGGCCAGGATCCACACCCCGGGAGAGAAACGACGCCCGCCAGTCATCCCCGTGTCCTAACCGGCGAGAGTGAGGATGGTGGACAGCAGGATCGGCCCCATCGCGATCAGGGAGACCCCCAGCAGGGTCCAGGGCACCCCGAGCGCGCCGTCCGCGGACATCGCGTGCCGGTTGCGCCGCCCGATCATCATCTGGATCGCGCAGATCGACAGGCCGATCACTCCCGCGACCAGCCCGCCGTACTTCACCAGGGCGATGAACCAGTCGGTGACGTTGGTGACCTGCGTCGGGGCCGCGGGCGCGGGATTGGGGATCCGCCAGATCGGCGTGCTGGCGGGTGTGGGCTGGCCAGCAGGGGCCGGGGTGTCGGCGGGTGGAGCGCTGGGAGCGTCGCCGACCGCGAGATACAGCGAGGCCAGGAACCGGCTCACGGATGGATGTCTCCTTCTGCGTTCAGAGCGCTGCGGGCGGCCGTGGCCGCGGCCGCCCGCAGCGCGGGTATCCCGCCATGCAGCGGATCGGTGACATAACGCCAGCGGGTGACATACGGCAGGCGGTGGACGGGGGTGTGCGCGGCCAGCAGCCGCAGCCGCTGGGTGACTCCGCGCGGCTCGGGCAGCGGCCCGTCGGCGACCACGACCAGCCCGGCGGGGTGGACCTGGGCGGCGTTGGCGGCGGCGGTGACCCGCCCGGCTACCGTTACTGCCTGCACGGTGCCGCGGGCGACCAGCACCAGCGGCCGGCCGGCGAACCCACGACTGGCCGCGTACCGGGGCCAGTCGGCGACGACACCGATGTCGATCGCCGGCTGCAACAGCGTTGCCACGGTGGTCGCTCCCGCGCCACCGTGGCAGCCGGCGACCACCAGCAATGGTGGAGCGGGAGCGACGTCCACGCCCGCGCGCCGGTGACGGGGCCGTGCGACACGGCCGGTGCGTGCCAGCACCGACACGTGATGATCACCTCTTGTGTGAGCCGCGACATGTGCTGTCAGAATAAGGGAAAAGGAAAAAATTGTCCCTATTAGGGATATATGGCGTGAGGGTTGTGTTTTCCATGAGAAAAGCGTGGCTTTTACATGTTTTTTTGCTGCCCGTAGTGGTCGGCTGCGGTGGCGGAACCGGCCGCGCGCCCGCCCCGGCCGTGTTCCCGGCTGCGACAGCGGCGCGCACCCCGCCGTCGCAGCCCCGAGGAGATCCCGCGGCTGTGTGCGCGGCGTTCGCCACCACAATCCACACCGTCGACACCGCCATCGACGCCGGGCCCGGAGCCGCCTACTACCGGGCCCGCCCCTACGTCACCGCCCGCCTGTCCCAGCCGATCAACGGTGTCGACGTCGACGCCCGCTGGGCGCAGTGGGCCGCCCACCGCGCCGCCACCACCGTCACCGCCACGGTGCTGGCCGCCGAAGCGCCCCCCGACAGCCTGGTCGACGCGTACCGGGCGGTCCGGGTCACCGTCACCCCCCGCGGTGTCGACGGCTGGACCGGCCCGACCCAGACCCGGATCGTGTTCTGCCAGCTGGCCGCCGACAGCGGCGGGTGGCGGGTCGACTCCTACACCACCAGCGGCTGACCACCGATGCCTGGCCGTGCCCTCACCCTGATCGCCGCCGGTGCGGCCGCCGTCCTGGTCGGCCTGCCGCTGGCGCTCCTGCTCGCCGTCACCGTCCTGCACGACCGCACCGGCACCCCGGCCGCCACCGCTGGCGGTCCGCTGCGCGCCGCCGCCGTCCCCGCACCCTACCAGGACTGGATCATCGTGGCCGGTGCCGGTGACGACCACTGCCCCCCGCTCAGCCCGGCGCTGCTTGCCGCCCAACTCGCCCAGGAGTCCGGCTTCAACCCGCGCGCGGTCTCCGCCGTGGGCGCGCAGGGTATCGCCCAGTTCATGCCCGGTACCTGGCCGACGTGGGCTGTCGACGCCGACGGCAACGGCACGGCCAGCCCGTTCGACCCCGCCGACGCGATCATCGCCCAGGGCCGGTTCATGTGCGCGCTACTCGCCGACACCGCCGACGGGATCGCCGACGGCAGCCTCACCGGTGACCCCGTCAGCCTCGCGCTGGCCGCCTACAACTGCGGGCTCGGCTGCGTGCGCGCCGCCGGCGGCCTCCCCGCTACCCCGCAGACGTCATCCAACGTCTCGGCGAGCCTGGAGAGATCGACCCGTACCGGCGCAGCCGCGGCTGGGTCAGGGGGTGCGTATGGATTCGCCACAAGCGGGCCGAGTCCGAGCGCTGCGACCTCCGCCGGGTCCAGTACCTCCCGCAACGCCCGCCGCGCCGTCGCGAGCCGCGTTGCCGCCTGGTCTGATTGCGCCGCCTGGCCGATCTGATGCCGCTGGCGTCGGATGAACCACTCGACGATCTGCGGGGCGAGCATCAGCGCATTCGTCACACCCCCGATGGCCTGCGCGAGCTGATCGATGAGCTCGCGCAGGCCATCGGAGATCGGATCGGTGTTCGGACCCCCGTCCTGCTGCGATGCCATGCGGCCCCTTTCTGTGCTGTGACGGTCAGCGGCCCGGACTACGGGCAGGCGCAGAGGCGACACCCGGCCGGGCAGACGGTGAGGGCACCGCGGTGCCCTCACCTGGGAGAGGCAGGGACGGGAACGCCACACCCCGCGGACTGCCACCCCGCGGGGTGCCGGCCGTCGCGGTGGTCTTTTGTTGCAGTTCGGCGAGCCGGTGTGGGACATCCTGAGCAAGTGGCGCTGCGGCGTCGTCGGCCCGTGAGTAGACAACTTCGTTGGTTCGCCGGCTGTAGATCGTAATCGATCCTGTTGGGCTGATTTCTATCCTGTTTCCCTTCGTGAGAGCGATAAGGCCACCATCGGGAGCGCGCCTGATGAAGTCCTCGCGTGGTGGGTACATCCGGCCGTCGAATTTCAGATCTGGATTCGGGTTCTTCGGTACACCGCTGAACTCGTCTTCAACCGCCTCCAGCGTAGCGTTTAACTGCGCCAACGCCTCGTAGGCGCTGGTCGCTGGAGGCAGCTCGTTCAGCCTGTGGTACATAATGGCCAGCCGTTCCGGTAAGGAGAGCGGTCCTGGCTCTTCCTGCTCCTTGCTCATCACTGTCCCGCGTCCGCGGTCCGAAGTACATCTCGGATAACAGCCAATGCTTCCTCAGCTGAGGAGACGACCTTCTCATGACCGGTGAATCCCTGCTCCTGCAGCGGATCAACGGACACTCCCCATTCGGCATCACCTGGTTTCCCTGCGATAGATGCGTGGTGTCCGTCAACGCGGATGTCGATGACGACCGCTCCGGACGGGAAGGATTCTACGGTCGCTGCCACGTCCTTCCCGATAATCGATGTGGCCAGTGCCGTGTAGATCATTATTGCCGGCTCCGTCCTCTCCGCCACATGGATGTCGATGGTGCGTCCCTCAGGGTCGCGAAGAACGTGATTGCCAGGTTCCAGGGGCAGATCGAAGTCGCTATGGTAGATGGTAAGGCCAATGCGGATTCGTCCGGTCACTTCCCGGCCACCTGCAGGATATAGTTCGAGGACCGCCCCACCGGCCAATGTGGCCGCATAGTGTTCAGGACCGGAGCCGTGGCGTTCCCGCTCGAATACCAGGCCCAGCGTTCGGTAGAATTCGCGGCAGGCAGACACGTCAGAACAGTAGAGAACGATGAGGTTGATCTGCGTTTCTGTCATCTCCGCATTGTATACATATCTGATCTGGATAGTTACGGAGGGGAAGGATTTACGGTAAAGCACCGAGGCGCGTCCCAGCAGGGGCCGAAGCGGTGTACCGCGGGGACGATGAAACGGTGGTAGCTTACCGTGATTCCGCAGCGGCAGATGCGGTCGCGGCGATTATGCGCATCCCGACGAACGTAGTGAGGTCGACCTGGTCGTGTATGGCGGCAGGTCGCACTCCTTGCGCGCGCCGATCTGGCAGCGGGGAGAGCTGTGGGCGAAGCGGGCTCGAGCCCCGGGCGGGCCAGTCCAGCCAGCGGACCGGGTCGCCAGGACGGGCATCCATTCGGTAGGCGCCCTGCCAGACCGGTCAGTTCTTCGACGAGATCACCGCAGCGCTGGCGCCGTGTTCGTTGTCTGGCGACCTCCTTTGTTGACCATGGTGTAAGTGCCGAAGGGCTGCCCTGGTCATCGCGCCTGGGGCGGGCGGCGTGTGCGCTGCCGATGTCAATCAGTTCCACGCTGCTGCTTCCCGCCTGCTCGGCGCTCAGATCGGCGGCTATGATCATGACTGGAACGGACTCAAGTTACCGGCAAGTACGGAAACTCGGGCTAGCCAACGGCTTCGCCTCCTGCGGCGACCCGGCCGCGCTGCAGACGATCTGCGACCAGCTCAGCCCCGGTGGCTGGGAAGGCTGAGATCGACGCTGCACGCCGCATCGCGGTCGCGGTCTTGCCCACCGCCTTCGGCCCATGGATCGACAGAGCGCGAAGATGCGACTGAAGTGCGTCCAGCGTGCCGTCGAGGACACGGCGCCGATAGTCGACCACGTCTCTACTCTGCCAACGACAGGGATTCGAGTCTTCCAATAGCAGATCGATAGGTCTGCCGATCCGACCTCGTCCGCACCGCCAGTGAGGACGAGGTCGGATCGGCGCCGTCGCGCGTCACCTTCCGGTATCGGGTTCATCGCCGGCACCTCGGCCTCCCGTCGGGACGATCCGCCCGTGCGTCGGCGCCTCGCCCCGCTGTCCGGCGGCGGCGCGGGCGTAGCGGCGGGCCAGGGTCGCGAAGGCATCCGCGAGTTCGGGTGGCCCGAGGACCTCGATGTCGGCGTCGAACCGGCCGACGGTGGCGGCCAGGCTGGGCCACGACCAGGAGCCGACGACGAGCCGGCAGCGGTTCGGGCCGAGCTCCTCGACGATCCCGTCCTGGGAGTACTGGGACACGAAGGCGGCGGGCAGATCGACGATCATTTCCCCGCTGCACGGCCAGCGGTCCGGGCCGGCGGAGCCCCCGAAGCGCTGGGCGACGAAGGTGGCCACGTCCCCGCCGGGCAGCTGGCGGGGGGTGAACCGCGGGCCGGCCGGGGGACGCGGGCTGATCCGGTCGGCGCGGAAGGTGCGCCAGTCGTCGCGGTCCAGGTCCCAGGCGACGAGATACCAGCGTCCACCCCAGGTGACGAGGTGATGGGGCTGCACCCGACGCGGCGGGGAGACATCGGCTGTGCCAGACCGCGACGGGACGGCGTAGTCGAAGCGCAGCTCCTCGCGGGCATGGACGGCGGCACCGAGCATCACCAGAACGGCCGGCTCGACCTGCGGGCAGGGCCGGCTTCCGCGGCGTTCGACCGCGGTGACCCGCAGCGCGTCGACCCGGTGGCGCAGCCGCGCTGGCATGACCTGCCGGACAGTGCTCAGTGCGCGGGCCGCCGCCTCCTCGATGCCGGCACCGGACGTGACGGCGAGCTGGAGCGCGACGGCCAGGGCAACGGCCTGCTCGTCGTCGAACAGCAGCGGTGGCAGTTCCGCCCCGGCATCGAGCCGGTATCCGCCGTCGGGACCCTTGGTGGCCCGGATCGGATAGCCCAGCTCACGGAGCCGGTCGACGTCGCGGCGCACCGTGCGCGGGCTGACCTCGAGCCGCGCGGCCAGCAGCGCCCCTGGCCAGTCCCGGCGCGCCTGCAACAGCGAGAGCAGGGCGAGCAGGCGCGCTGACGTCGTCGGCATGCCCATGAGATTGCCTGAAGAAGAGGCCAGAAACTGACCGCTTCCCGGACGACCGTGGTGGTCACCGCCGACAACGGAAAACAGCCCAGAAGGGGCCGATCACGATGATGACCACACAGCCCGTAGCCCTCGACGCGGAGCGGGCCGACCTGCTCGCCGAGCTCGCCGTGGCCCGAGCCAGCCTGATCAACACGACCCGCGGTCTCAGTGACGAGCAGGCCGGCGAACGCCCGACGGCCAGTGCCCTGTGCCTGGGCGGGCTGATCAAGCATGTCGCCGCCGTTGAGGAAGGCTGGATGCGTTTCGTCCTCGAGGGGCCGTCGGCGATGAACTACGCGCTGCCCGACGGCGTCACCTGGGAGGAGTTCATGACCGGCACCGCACGTGAGTACCCGGCCTGGGCCATCAAGCGCCAGAACGAGTTCCAGATGCTGCCAGGTGACACGATGGCCGGGATCGTCGCCCGCTACAAGCGGGCCGCTGCCCGGACCGACGAGATCGTCGCGGCCATCCCCGACCTGTCAGTGACGCAGCCACTGCCGGAAGCGCCCTGGCACGAGCCGGGCGCGCGGCACAGCGTCCGCCGGGTACTGATCCACATCATCGCCGAGACCACCCAGCACGCCGGCCACGCCGACATCCTCCGCGAAACGATCGACGGCCAGACCGCGACCTGACAGCCGTGCCAGCGTCCCGCGACGAAGCCTGGAGGCGGTGGACGGTATCCAGGGAGCTGGCACAGAACGTCCAGAACCCGGGTCCCGCGACGCGGTGCGGCGCCGAGTGCCGCCCTGGGCACCGCGGGCGTTCTGTCCGATTTTTTCGGTGCTGACGTGAGAACGCTATTTCTGCTGCCGCCGACCATGACCGAGGTCACACCGGACGCAATACCGTCAGCGCGTTCGCTCGGCGGCGCTGCCATCCGGTCAGGGCATCCAGTTTCGGGCGACGGAAGGAGAATCACAGTGCGTGCGAGGTCCAGGACCATCCGCGGTGCCGCGTTAGTCATGGGTGTCGCCCTCGCGGCGGCGGCCTGCGGCAGCTCGACGCCGTCAACGACCGGCTCCACC
>NZ_CAKJTP010000166.1:0-787 GCF_917627335.1 Protofrankia sp. CiT1
GATCCCGACCCATCTGATGAGTGCGGCGGACAGCACGACGTCCTTGTCGAGCCCGTCGCGCGAGGCCGGCAGATGCGCGCTGATCAGCTCGGCATGTTCGACGATGTCGCGGAGGCGCTCGTCGTCGGACCTCACAACTCGACGGCTTCAGCGAGAACCCGCCCGCGTAGCCGCGGCCGCAGTCCAGCCACCGTGGTCACGTCGACGTGGACATCCAGCGCCGCCTCGGCGTCGCTGATGAATCCGCCGAGATCGAACAGCCCTCGCCCGGGAGCGAGGTCGACCAACAGATCGACGTCGCTGACCTCGTCCGCCTCGGCACGGGCAACGGAGCCGAAGACGCGGATGTTGCTGACGCCGTAGCGTTCCGCGACCGTGTAGACGTCCATACGTCGGCTACGCAACTCGCTCATCGTCACCCGTCGGCGACGACCACCACTTGGTGTCACGGCAGCCCCCTCACGGTAAACGGCGATCAGGGCTCAGGATGGCACAACTGCCAGTCGGGCCGTCGCAGGTCTGGATGACGTCCTGGCCGCCGCCACCAGGTGGCTTGAAGATCCGTCCGGCCTGGCGCCGTACGGGATCTCAAAAAGGGTGGTCAGATGGCGGAACCCCATCATCGTGTCACTCACGGTATATTTTCTTTCCCGGAGAGTTACATCACTGTTTCCGCGGGCCGCCTCGTCGGACCCTCCGTCACTCGTGGCAGGCTGGCGCCGGCTACTCTCTACGGAGGATCACAACCAGGTGTGGCCGTCGTTGCGGACGGTTCGTCAGTGTCCGG
>NZ_CAKJTP010000166.1:1337-8935 GCF_917627335.1 Protofrankia sp. CiT1
CAACGGAGACGACGACCACACCGATGGCCGCGGCGGGTCAGGCGGTTCCGTTCCCGGCCCAGGCGGCGAGCGAATCACGGACCGAGCCGGAATCCCTCGTTGCCGATATCCTGGACGATGTCGCGCACCTTCTTCCTGAGCAAGCGCCGCTGAGCTTCTTCGTGCATCACAACACGTTGCATGCATTCGAGGATCTCCCCTTTCAGGAGGCCGTTCTCCGTGCTTCCGAGGTGCTGGGAACGCAGCCTTTCCAGACCGAGCAGGCGTTCGCCGAGCAGCTGCGCGGCGGCCGGATCCGCGAGGACGACATACGCGCTGTTCTCGGCCCCCATGACGAGGGTGACGGCGACGTCGAGGTGGTGCCCGGCGGGCCGACTGTGGCCGAGTTCCGGTTCCGCCGTCTGACCACCCTTTTTGAGATCCCGCACGGCGCCGGACTGCGCTGGCTGGTGGATGAGGACGACGTCCGTCATCGCTGTCACCCGCTGGTGGACGACGCCCGCCGGGCCGCGCTCCGGCGCCAGGCCGGACGGATCTTCGAGTCACCCGGTGGTGGCGGCCAGGATGCCATCGGTTTCCCCGCTGCCGCTGCCGCTGATCTGCCGGCGCCCGGAGGTTCGGAGAGCCAGCGCCCGGCTGGGACCCGCCGTCTCGCGACCGGCCGTCGCGGACCGCGTTATGCCAGCCCAGGCCACCAGGAATCGGCGCGGAGTTCGTCCCGGCGCGGGGCCACCCGGACCGCCGCGCGATGGGGGCGCATCCGGCGGGCAGGACCTGGTCAGACGCTGCCGCACGGTCAGCCGACGCCCAAGGCCCGGCTGCTGGCGGAGGTCTGGGACGCCCTGGAACGCCAACGTCCACCGGCACCCGCCGGCGCGGCACCGGCGCGGCGCCGCGACCAGATCCTGCGTCTCCTGGGCGTGGACACGGATGAGTTCGTGCATCCGGTGCTGATTCGGTTGTGTTCCGCTTTTCTTGATCAAGGCATTGCGTACTGGCGGATGCCGGACCGCGCGGACGGCCTGTTGGGCGTTTTCCGGCGGCTGTTCGGTCTGCCCATTGATCGGCCCGACCCGGTCTGGCGCGGCCTCGATGTGGTTCTTCGCGAGCAGGCGGCGCAGGGATGGACGGCGACGCGGACCGTGGTGTGGGCGCTTCGCGCGTTGCAGCTGCCCGAGTCGGCCTGGCCGGCGGCGATCCAGGCGAACCTGCTGTCCCTGCGCGGCTGGGCCGGCATGGTACGCCAGTTCGAGATCCGGCCCGACCGGGTTCCGACGCAGCCGTCCCCTGCGCGGCTCGTTGACTTCCTCGCCGTGCAGCTCCTGCTCAAGGTGTTCGCCACCCGGTATGTGCTGACCGTACGTGTCGGCCCGGGGGCCGAGCCGGCCGATCTCGGCTCCCTTGCCCCGATCCCACAGCCCCCGCAGCCCCCGCCGCCCGCCACGGCGACCGCTGGCACCGCGCTGGCCGCCACGCCGGTGGTGACCGGCTCGGATGCGCCCGTAGCTGGGGCTGAGCCCGGGGAACCCGGCCGCGAGACGCACGCTCCGCCGCCGTCCGCTGTCCATACCATCGATCACACGGGTATGGACACGGCGTTGGTGTACGAGGCATTCGTGCTGGCCCAGCTGATGGACGTCGATCTCGGTCTGCTCACCGAGGACCGGTGGGCCAGCGCCTGGCTGCGGGCTGTCGCCGATTTCGACGAGCGACGACGGCGCTGGCTGCTGCACCAGGCATATGAACGCCGATACCGGATGACCATCCTGGACGCGCTGTCCACCCACAGCCGGAATTCCACCGCGACCGCCGAGCCCGCCATACAGAACACGGCCTTCCACGCCGTGTTCTGTATGGACGAGCGGGAGGAGTCGCTGCGCCGGCACCTTGAGGAGCACTGCCCTGCGGTGCGTACCTACGGCGCGGCCGGTTTCTTCGGCGTGGCCATGGCCTACCAGGGCCTGGACGACGTCCGGCCGCGTGCGCTGTGCCCGGTCACGATCACACCAGGCCATCTGGTCGTGGAGCGGGCCGTGGACGAGACCGAGCACGCGGCCTACCGCCGCGCGATGCGCCGTTATGGACACGTCGGGCACCTGCTGTCGACGGCCCGCGGAACCCTCGGCCGCGGTGCGGCCCTGACCATCCTCGCCGGTCTGGCCTCGACCGTGCCGCTCGTCAGCCGCTGCCTGTTCCCGCGGACGGCCGAACACTGGGCGCGTCATGTCCACCACACGGTGGCGCCGCGGCCGCGCAGCAGACTCGTCCTCGAATGCCCCGAGGACGCCGAGCATGCCGCTGCCAACCCGGTGCTGGCGGCGCCGGGCGCACTCTCGGACACGCCCTCGAGCACGGCATCCGGCGCGCTGGTGCCCGGGGTCGGATCAGCGCCGCTGCGGCTGGGTTACACCGTCGCGGAGATGACCGACATCGTCGACACGATGCTGACCACCATCGGCCTGACCGGCATCCTCCCGGCAACGCCTCCAGGTGCCACGATGCCTGGGGCGACGGCCGCCGCGCAGGCGGGCTCAGGCACGGAGCAGCTCGTTCTGATCGCTGGTCACGGATCGTCCAGCCTGAACAACCCCCACGAAGCCGCCCACGACTGCGGTGCCACCGGCGGTGGCCAGGGTGGGCCAAACGCCCGGGCCTTCGCCGCGATGGCCAACCACCCCCGGGTGCGCGACGCGCTCGCCCAGCGGGGCATCCACCTGGATGCGAGCATCTGGTTCCTCGGCGCCTACCACAACACGTGCGACGAGTCGATCGACTACTTTGACGTCGATCGTGTGCCAGGCCGGTTCCGCCCGGCCCTGAGCCGGCTCCAGGAAGCTATGGACGCGGCCCGCCGGCTGGACGCGCGGGAACGGTGCCGGCGCTTCGAGTCCGCGCCCACCGACATCGACGCCGACCAGGCGTTGGCCCACGTCCAGGAGCATGCTCGCGACATCGGCCAGCCACGGCCGGAGTACGGGCACGCCACGAACGCCGTCTGTGTGATCGGACGCCGGTCCCGCACCCGCGGGCTGTATCTGGACCGCCGTGCCTTTCTCGTCTCCTATGATCCGACGACGGATCCGGATGGCGAGGTGCTTGCGCGGCTGTTGCTGTCGGCCGGGCCGGTCGGCGCGGGGATCAACCTGGAGTACTACTTCAGCTCCGTCGATCCGGTGGGCTACGGCAGCGGTACGAAGCTGCCGCACAACATCACCGCGATGGTCGGCGTCATGGACGGGCACGCCTCCGACCTTCGCACCGGCCTGCCCTGGCAGATGGTCGAGATCCACGAGCCGATGCGTCTGCTCGTGATCGCCGAGGCCACCCCCGAGCTCCTCACCCGCCTGCTGCGCGAGAATCCGGGGCTGGCGAGACTCGTCACGGGCGGGTGGATCCAGCTCGCCGCCTGGGACCCGCGGAGACCCGACCTCCAGCTGTACGTCGACGGCACGTTCCGCCAGCACCAGCCGGAGGACCTCACACTGCCAGTGGTCACCCGGTCGGCGGAGTACTACGCCGGCCATCGCCAGCATCTCGGGTGCGCCGCGG
This sequence comes from Protofrankia sp. CiT1, assembly GCF_917627335.1. Lineage (NCBI taxonomy): Bacteria > Bacillati > Actinomycetota > Actinomycetes > Frankiales > Frankiaceae > Protofrankia > Protofrankia sp. CiT1. The sequence goes on from NZ_CAKJTP010000166.1 coordinate 4,887, forward strand.
TTCTCACCGCGCCGCCAGCGGCCGGCGGCCCACCGCGAGCCGGCCTCGCCGCCGACGGCCATGCGATCAACGATCATGTTGGCAGTCGGCCAGGCGACGCGCGGCCCACGGGATGAGGAACACGCTCACAGCCCAGCTGTCCACGGGCGCGGACAGCGCGGTCGGCTCCGCGTTGCTGCCGGCCGCGGTCGCGCTGCCAGCCGCCGGGGCCGCCGGGCAGGCCCTTGCCTTGTGGTTCGGCCGCCGCCGGTCGGAACGGGCCACGGTCACCGTCGTGGCCATCGTGTTCGCCACCGTCGCGCTCGCCACGGCCGTCCTCGGCCTGACCCTGCTGGTGACCGGGCGCGCCATGATCGATGTCCGGCTCGGTACCTGGTTCGCGACGTCCGGGCATGCCTGGCGCTGGCGCCTGGTGGCCGATCGGCTGTCCGTCCCGTTCGCGCTGTCCGCGGCGATGCTGATCGGGCTGATCGGCGCGCTGTCGAGCCGATACCTGCACCGCGAGCCCGGGTTCTTCCGTTTCTACCTGCTGCTCACGCTGTTTGGCGCCGGGGTCGAACTGGTCGTGCTCGCCGGAAGCCTGGCCGTCGTGTTCGTCGGCTGGGAGCTGGTCGGGCTGTCCTCGGCCCTGCTGATCGCCTTTTTCCACGAACGGCGTGGACCAGTGCGCCACGGGCTGCGCGCGTTGCTGACCTACCGCGCCTGCGACGTCGGGCTGCTCGCCGGGACCGCGCTGCTGGCCGGCGCGGCCGCATCGGTGGACCTGGTCGGTCCGCCGGTCCCGGCGACAGGCTGGACGAGCTGGACCGGTGCGCTTGGCCGCACGAACTGGGCGCAGCTCCCCGTGCCGGGCTCGGCGGCCAGCGCGACCCTCGTGGCGCTGCTGCTGGTCCTGGCTGTGGTCGGCAAATCGGCCTTGGTACCGGCGAGTGGCTGGCTGCCTCGGGCGATGGAGGGACCCACCCCGTCCAGCGCGATCTGCTACGGCGCGATCTCGGTGCACCTCGGCCCCTACCTGCTGCTACGCAGCCACGCCCTGCTCGACGCGGCACCCGCGGCCCGCGCGGTCGTCGTCCTCCTCGGTCTCGCGACCGCCCTGCACGCCACCCTCGTCGGCCGCGTGCAGTCAGACATCAAAAACGCCCTGGCCTACGCGTCCATGACGCAGGTCGGGCTGATCGTGGCCGAGATCGGTCTGGACCTGGACCTGCTGGCCGCCCTCCACATCCTGGGGCATGCGGCGGTACGCGGCGCGCAGATCCTGCGCGCACCGAGCCTGCTGCACGACCGGCACCATCTCGAACAGGCGATGGGACGGACGCTGCCGCACACCGGCCGCCATCTCGAACGGCTCGTCCCAGACCGCTGGCAGCTCCCGCTGTATCGGTACGCCCTGGGACACGGCTACCTCGACGTCTGGCTGCGCCGGCTGGGCGCCCCGATCGCACGGCTGCTGCACGCCATCGACCAGGCGCAGCGGCGCGTGGCTGACCGGATCGGCGGGGCGCGCGGCGGCACGACCACCGAGACGGCCCGCCTCGGCCTGACAGGCGGCAGCCCCTCCGTCGGCAGCCCTGCCGTCCCGCATGCGGCGAGACAGACAACGGCGAGACAGACAACGGCGGCACGCGGCACGGGGGCGCTGGGCACGGCGCCGCATGGCCCCGCGGCCCCCAGGCCCGTCAGCGGGAGCGCGCCGGTCCACGAACAGGCCGGCCAGAGCGCGCCAGCCGACGATGTCGCCGCCGGGGGACGATGATGACGGTGGCGCTCGGCCCGCTGCTGGCCGCTGTCCTGCCACTGCTCGGCGCCGGCGATCTCGCCCGCCGACGCCTCGACGCGCGGCGAGCACGGGCCCACGCGACAGCCTGGGCAGGGGCCGCACTCGCGGTGACGGTCGGCTGCGTCCCGTTGGCCGGACTCGTCGACGACGCGCTGACCGACGCCGGCGTCCACACGGCGGCCACCCTGGCGGCGGGCTGGGCCCGGTGGACGCCGGTCGCCACGGCGCTGGCCGGTCTCCTCGCCGTCGCGCTGGCACCGATGCGTACACACACCACCAGCACGTTCACCCACGTGCTGGTGGTGCTCGCCAGCGGGCTCGCGACGACCGCGACCGGCGAGCCGGCCGTCATCGTGGCCCTGTGGGCGCTGGCCTCCGCCGCGACGTGCCATGAGCTACGCGGCCGTCTCGGTCCGCGGGGGGCGGCTCGGCTGTTCGCCGTCCACCAGGTGTTCGGTATCACGCTGGCCGCCTTCGGGGTGATCGTCCTCGCTGTCCACGGCGCGCCGGGATGGGCGGGCACGATCGGCACCGCGGCGATCGTCGCCGCCGTCACCGTCCGGCTGGGTCTGCTGCCCCTGCACCTGTGGATCTCCGGCCTGGTGGAGTCCGCGCCCATGGGCCTGGTCGTCGTGTTCCTGACCGCTCCTACCGCTCCGATGCTGCTCCTTGCCGGCGGCATACCAGCGCCCGGGACCGGGCTGCTCGTGACCGGCGCCGTGTCCGCGCTGCTCGGCGGCTTGCTCGGGCTCGTCCAGCCCGACGCCCGGCGCGGACTGAGCGCCCTGGCCGTCAGCGTCTCGGGGATCGTCGCGTGCGGCATCGCGGACGCGTCACCGACGACCGTGGCCGGGGCAATTCTGGCCTGGCAGGTCTACGCCATCGGGATGGCCGGTGTCCTGATGGTGCTGTCGGCGACCGAGGCCCGCCGAGGGCCCATCGGCAGCACCGGAGCCGGTGGCAGTTTTGCCCGCACCCCGAAACTCGCCGTCGCCTTCCTGCTCCTCGGGCTCGCCGTCGCCGGCTTCCCGGCCACGGTGGGATTCGTCGGTGAAGATCTCCTCATCGAGGGAATCCGCGAATCGTCACCGCTGCCGATGCTGGCGCTGGTCGTCGCGACGGCGGCCAACGGGGCAACGGTCGCACGCTGGTTCTTCACCGGATACACCGGACGGCGCGACCACGTCGGCGAGCCTGACCTCACACGACGCGAACTGTGGGCGGTGACCGCCGCCCTCACGGCGCTCCTCGTCGGCGGTCTGGCACCGGGCGGGCTGGTTGCGAACGGCCCGGCCCACGACGCCGCGGAGGCGCTCGTCGTCGGGCTTCACAACTCGACGGCTTCAGCGAGAACCCGCCCGTAGCCGCGACCGCGGCCCAGCCACCGTGGTCACGTCGACGTGGACGTCCAGCGCCGCCGCGGCGTCGCTGATGAATCCCCGAGATCGAACAGCCCTCGCCCGGGAGCGAGGCCGGCCAACAGATCGACGTCGCTGACCTCGTCCGCCTCGGCACGGGCGATGGAGCCGAAGCCGTGCGTGACACGACGGTGAGGTTCCGCCGGTCGGACCAGACGCAGGAGTCCGTTCCTCCTGCCAACGCTGACCGGCTGTCTCATGATCGGCGCGGTGCGTGCGGACAGAATTGGTCAGGCGAGCGCAGAACAGCCCACGACATGGACAAGGACGAAGACGAGGACGGTCGAGATGCCCCGCCATCGGTCATCCGCGGCAAAGGAAATCAGCCGTGACCTGCCCATCGCCCTGGTCACGGACAACGGTGAACGGTTGCCGCTGACCGGCTATATGATCTTCGATCCCGCCGACCCCATCGCGATCACACTCGTCATTCGGGTGGCGGCCGGCGAGACCGTCAGGTGGACGTTCGCGCGCGACCTGCTCGCGGCAGGCGGCCCTCAGCCGGCTGACATGGGAGACGTGTGGGTCCGGCCGGCCCACGGTGACAGACCGCGGATCACGGCGCTGACGCTGACGAGTCCGACCGGCCGGGCGGACCTGGAACTCCCGTCGCAGCGGGTCGCCGCCTTCCTGCGCCACACCTACACGACCGTTCCGGCTGAGATGGAGCCTGATCTGATCAACTGGGATGCGGAGTTCGGACCGCTCCTGGGGCGTTAGGGCGTGTTTCGGAAGCCGTCGTAAGACGCCCGCGCCGACTGGCTCGGGCCGCCCGCTGATCGGTATCAGCACGGGTCAGGACGCCGGGTGCTCCCGCCCGAGGTGCTTAGTGGTCGCCGCCGGAAGTT
>NZ_CAKJTP010000167.1:0-1469 GCF_917627335.1 Protofrankia sp. CiT1
GGGACGCCCGCCCCACGGGCCTGCTCGGCCGCCTCGGCGAGCCCGCGCAGCGCGATGTCGAAGGCCGGCAGCACTATGGCCGAGACGATCTCGCGCGCGTCCTCGACCGACAGCCTGCCGGTCAGCCCCACGTCCGCAAGTGCCTGCTCGACAGCGTCCCGGTCAAATGCCGACGCCGCGATATGCCGGCCCAGTACCGCGATCTTCAGCCCGTTCGCCTGCCGAGGTGTGGACGATGTCGACGCCGCACTGTGGCTCCCCGCCCCGGCCGTCGACCAGGTCGCAGCTGTGCATGACAACTGTGCGCACCGTTGCTCCCCTACCTGCTCGCCGGGCGGAACCGCTCGAACCGGAAGGCGGCCAGGGCGTCGCCTCGGTCCTCCCCGAGCACCTCTGCCGCGACCAGGTCACCCGCGTGCACGCTCAGGGTCGCGCCGCTGTGCGAGACGGCGAAGTGGAAGTTGGGCAGCTCGACCGCCCGCCCCAGCACCGGTAAGCCGTCCCCGGGAATGGGACGTTCAGCGATCCGGACGCTTTCCACGGCCGCGGCCCGCGTCCCCGGGTACAGCGCACGGCTCGCCTCGAGTATGTCCTCGACCGCCGACCGGTCGGCACTGATCTCGCCGCTCTCGGACACCCGCACGGCACCGTCGATCGCGGGGGTGTGCAGCAGCAGCCCGCCGGCCCCGTCCGGACGCAGGTGGACGCGGGGTGCGTGGATGACATGGGATACCGAGACCGTGACCGGGGAGGTGTAGACAAGCACACCGCGGGTGTTGCGCATCGGCAGATCCAGACCGGCGAACCTGGCGATCATGCTGGCCTGCGGCCCCGCGCAGTTCACGACCGCGTCCGCGCAGAGCCGCCGCCCCGAGGCGAGCCGGACGCGACGCACCGTTCCGGCCGTGACCTCCAGGCCGATGACCGCATCGTTGGTCACCAGCTCAGCGCCCTGGGAGACCGCGCTGGAGAACAGGTGACCGATCAGGCCGGCCGGCTCAACCCATCCCTCGCGCGGGAAATGGACGATCTCGTCCGCCGGTAGTTCGGCCGGATCGATGTCCGGTTCGAGATCCAGTGCCTCGGCCCGGCTGAGCCAACGCGCCTCGTATCCGTAGCTGAGGACACCGGCGACTTTCCTCCGCAGCTTCTCGCGCTCGTCGTCGCCAGCTGCCCACTGTAGGTTACCGCCCTCGTGGTACCAGTCGCTGTGGGGCACCTCGGCCGCTAGTTTCTGGTGAGCCGCCATACCCGCGACGCCGAGATCATGATACAAGCGCGACTGCTTGCTGGAGGCGTTGGTCCACGAGAAGGTCGAACCGGAGGTACCGCCCGCTGGCACGCCGGCGTCCACAACGATGACGCGGGCACCCCGCCGCACCAGCGAGGCACTCACCGCCGCGCCATAGACGCCAGCACCGATGACGACCACGTTCTCAACCATGTTGGTCCTTCCTCCTCTGCTCTCT
>NZ_CAKJTP010000167.1:2213-3645 GCF_917627335.1 Protofrankia sp. CiT1
GCTGCTCTCTCGGAACTGGTGGTCGGGCGACCGACGGGCCCGTGCGCTCATTCCGGCGGCACCCGGACGGCGCCCCACCGGGGCGTCACGGCCGACGGGAAATGCTCGGCCGGCCTGGAGCAACCACAGCGGTACACATCTGCGGCGCATCCGCCGCTACCGGCGATGTAACTAGTTTCAGCAACTATTTGCAGTCTGGCGTACGCAGCCAGCGCGGTCAACCCATCCAAAAAGCACCCGAACGCGACGCGGGACCGCCAGAGGATCTTCCGGTAATTGCCAACAACAGAGAAATAGGCGTTTCATCCGCTTATGTTCGACGGCATGTCGACCCCGTAGCCGCAAGCACCCCACCAACCATTTGATCCGCGGTCAGACCTGGATCTTCCGCCAGCCCCCGTGGGCGTCCTTCCTGTCGGCTGAGCTCGTACGCTCCATTCATCGTCGTCCGCCGGCTTGGCTGTCAGCCGGTCAGTCACAGCGCGCCGGCCGCGGAATCTTCTGGAATCACAGAGCGGATGTTTAGGCTAGGCTATAGTTGATCCATGTCGGCAGAACCACCTCATCAGTGGGCGATCAAGGTCGCACCCGAAGTACGGGAGTGGCTGCGTGCGTTGCGCCAGACAGATCCGGACGCCTATCGGTCGGTCAACGTGGTGATCGACATGCTCGCCGAGATCGGACCCGGGCTCGGGCGTCCGCTGGTCGACACACTGCGTGAGTCGACAGTCAAGAATCTCAAGGAGCTGCGTCCACGGTCGGGCCGGATGTTGCGATACGGGTGATCTTTGTCTTCGACCCCTGGTCGCAGGCGGTACTGCTGGTCGCTGGCAACAAGGCTGGCGACTGGTCGCGATGGTACAGGACGGCGATCCCCGCGGCCGAGATCGCGTATGACAGATGGCTGGCCTCGGAGAGGAAGCGGCGGGAGGGCTCATGACCGAGTTTCATGACTGGGACGACATTCGCGCCGAGCTGCACGACGGCGATGGGGATGCGCTAACCGCTGAGCGGGCGCGCACCGAGGCATGGGTTAGTGCATTCCATCTGGCCGAGGAGCGCAAGCGACTGGGGCTAACTCAGCGTCAGGTGGCCGACCTGATGGGCGTCTCCCCGGGCCGGGTGAGTCAGATCGAGAACGGTGATCTCGATGCCAACGAGGTCGCTACGCTAAGCCGGTATGCCCGAGCGCTGGGTGCTCGCATGCGGATCATCTTCGACTATGGAAACGATCTCCGCCAGATCGCCTGACCGGCCATTGCCCTTCACGAATTCTTGATTATTTTCTGAAGTGGTCCCTCTATCGTAGAGGGCGAGTTCTCCACCGTGGGATTTAAGCGCGCCACCAACACAGAGAATGAGATCATATAGACAGATCCTACTTGATGCGGAACCGTGCAGGAGATGAAGGTTTTGCGGCCCTTCGGCGTCG
>NZ_CAKJTP010000167.1:4145-5134 GCF_917627335.1 Protofrankia sp. CiT1
CCCCGCGGGGGAAACACCAAATGGAGCGGTCCCGGTTCCGTGGAGAGTGAATTTTTGGTCCGCTGTCTGCCCCATCGCCGAACAGGAAAGATCAAATAGCCTTGGCTGCGCTGGCTGAGGACAGCCTGGCTACGCGTGAGATCGCCCGGATGGTCCAGCTATGACAACCCGGCCACCCGGGCCAGCCGCCCAATGACAGTCTATGATCAGTAAAATAAGATTACGCAAGGTTCACATCAACCGGCGGCTTCTTCCGTGCCCGGAACCAACACTCCACGCTTTTCGTCGCGGATACCGGCCGCAGGCTGTCGGTGGGGCAAGCCAATTAACCACAAATCTACGACGCCGACGAGCGGATGCGGCTGTGGAGCCGGAACCTGACCGAAAAGCTGGAGATTCTCTACGCCGAGCAGGCTCGGAGGATGGTGGCCGTCTTCGTCTACGCCGACTACGCCATCCGGAACTGGACCTACGCAGACCGGGTCGCCGCCGCTCTCGCTGACCTACCGCTCGCCGTTGGAGCGATCCCGATACGCGTAGAGCGCGTTCTCCCCGAACCGGAGAAGGTCCAGCTCCGGTGGAGTCCCGACGCCGAGCCGAGCGAGCACGTCGAACGCCGCCATGCGGGCGTCGGACTCTTTCCAGGCCACAACGTCCTACCAGGCGAGACGGGAGTAGCGCGAGGAACAGCAGGCGACGACCGGGAGGACCGCACCGGACCGCTCCCGGGCCAGGGTGCGCGAACAATCAGCCGGGCTCACCAGTGCAATCAGACCCACGGTCCCGTCCAGGGTTGAGGCTCTCCGTCACCACCACCCTAGGCCCGCAAGCCGTCACACGCATCCGGGACGGGACAATCCGGGCACAGGCAGAGCGCCACCTGCTGTCCGCGCCTCGGTCCGCGTCGGGAGATGGAACCCCGATCTCCGCAGGAGCGACGGAGAGCACATAACGGGTGCCGGCGGCCCCCTCCGGATTCACCGACACCC
>NZ_CAKJTP010000167.1:5506-9929 GCF_917627335.1 Protofrankia sp. CiT1
ACCATCGAGCAACATCGACCGACGACGACAAGCATCGAAACCGTGGGGTAAACGCGGGGTTCGGCACCTTGGACGCCCGATCCAGTGGCGAGAAGTGTCTGTGCTGCAGATGATCTTGGCGCGCCGCCAGGGACTTGAACCCCGAACCCGCAGGTTAAGAGTCACGTTTGTGATGTTTATGGAGGTTCGCCGACGTTCATCAGTTTGAGTCGGCGGGCCTCCGTCGTTCGTTGTCGTCCGCCGACGTCCGCTCACGTTGCTGTCAGCGGTTGCTGTCGGACCCTCCGCTGGAAGCCCGACCGTCGACTCCGTCAGATCAGCCCCACAAGAGCTTAACCCCTGAGTTAAGATGTTCCTGCGCGGAGCTGGGAAGTCCTCTTGGTAGAGGAGGTCGCCGAGTGGTTCGTCGACCTGACCAAGAACGATCCCCAGTCGGCCGACCTCGTCGAGGACGCCATCGACCGACTGGCAACCGTCGGTCCAACCCTCGGCCGGCCGCTGGTCGACCGGATCAAGGGCTCACGTCACCACAACATGAAGGAGCTACGGCCAGGTTCGGCAGGCACGAGCGAGATCCGAATCCTGTTCGCCTTCGACCCGGTCCGCCGAGCGGTGCTGCTGGTAGCCGGGGATAAGTCGGGCAATTGGCAGCGCTGGTATGAGACCGCGATATCCGCAGCGGATGAACGCTATGACCTTCACCTTGCCGAGATCGAGAGGAGGGACTATCGATGACAACGATGCGATGGGACGACGTCAAACGCCAGGCCGAGCAGGCACGTGTCGCCGCCGGCTATCCGGTACGGACCGATGCCGACCGCGAGGCCGGGCAGCGCCGCCTCGATGACGAGATCCACGCCTACCGGCTGGCCGAGGTCCGACGCGGCCGTGCTCTGACTCAACGTGAGGTCGCCGAAACCATGGGTGTATCCGGCCCCCGCATCTCCGACGTGGAACGCGGAAAGCTGGACGTGGTGTCGGTGTCAGTCCTGCGCGCCTACGTCGAGGCGCTTGGCGGACGGTTGAAGGTCACGGCCGAGTTCGACGACTCGAGCTACATCGTCGCCTGACATCGACAGCCGTCACCGAACAAAGAGGCAGCCCGTAACAAACCGCAACGAAGCTGCCCGCTGCTCAGCAAGCATGTGGAGTGTGGGTGCGCCGCCAGGGACTTGAACCCCGAGCCGCAGATCAAACGGATCGAAGCGAGTGTCGACCCTGTCCACGCTACAAGCTTGGGAAACCTGTGCCGCGGTTGTCGCTGACCTGCGCCAGAGTGCCCCGCCCAGGTCAGCGGCCGCTGCTCCTCGCTAGCGCCAACCAGCGGGGTCGGCTGCTGACTGCTGCTACTGGCACCCGAATGACATACTCGGGATCTCGACCAGGATGACGGCCTTCCATGAACGTTCGCCCAGTCCCGGTCCGACCAAGCCTGCTATCTCAGCCGATCCTCGACCCCGGCCTATGCGACCTTCACCGAGTGCGGGCCCACGCTGATGGTGACGTCGAGATGCCCGCCAAGTGCCGCGGCGTAGGCACGGAGGGTCTCCAGTTCCATGGCCTCGATGTCGCCGTTCTCGATCTGGGAGATCCGGGACTGGGATACGCCAAGGATCTGGGCGACCTCGGACTGTGTCCTGCCGATGGCCTGACGGAGCTCTTTGAGGTGGTGACCGGCAACGTACGCGTCGAGTTCGGCGCGGGCCCTGGCCTGCCGTTCGGGATCAGCCAGTTCAGGGTGACGACGGTGCGCTTCAGCCTTGACTTCATCCCAGCGTCTTCCAGTACTCACGGGCCTACCTCCTTGTCCTTTTTCGCCCGATAGTCGGCGTATCGGGCCTCGGCCAATGGGATGGCTTCCTCGTACCAGTGAGACCAGCGCCCGGTCTTGTCGCCTGCGACAAGAAAGATCGCCGCGCGGTCCGGGTCGAAAACGAAGAGCATCCGGATCTCCGACCGCCCCCGGGAACCAGGCCGCAGCTCCTTTAGGTTGCGAAGTTCGCTGTGCCCAATGGTGTCCACGAGCGGCCTGCCCAGCGTGGGTCCTACGGCGGCAAGCCTGTCGATTGCCTACACGATCAACGCTGCTGTGTCCGTGTCGGATTCACAGAGTTTCAGGAACCAGGACTCGACCGGTTCGAGGAGGATGACGTCCCACGCCACGTTGCCAGCATAACCCCTGGCTCATGTCGTGATGCCAAAGTCGATCAAAGCACGCATACGGATTGCAACCCGGTCCGGTGCACGACCCTCACCAGACGTGCCGGCTCTGCGAGCAGTACGACGTGCCCTCGAACGACAGCCCGGGAGCCAGCACGGTGCTGCCTCGTCTCGCAGGAAGTCGAAGAGGTCCCGGCAGGTGACCACGGTGATTTCGGACGTCTGGGCCGTTCTCGGGGCCGCGGCAGCGCCGGCCAGTTGTCGAGCACTGGCAGACCCACAGCCGTCCGATCTCCACGGAGACTCTCCGCGAGCGGCTCCACATCGGCGCTGCCACGGCGCGCGCCCTGGTCACCCGGCTCCGCGCAGAGGCGGTCGTGACCGGCCTGGCTACAGAGACTCTCGCCGAGGGGTCCGAGGTGGTCCGTCTCCCTGCCGGGTGCGGAGCCCGGCCGCTGCGCACGAGCCGTGTTACGGTTGCTGCAGTTGATTCACTTGGAGCAGATGGAGTCCTGCCGTGACCGAGCTGCTGCTGCGTGACGCCGAGGCTCTTCACCACGCGCTGGCGACGCCTGGCGAACAGGTGAGAGTCGCGCTCTCGCGCGAGACCGCCGAACTGGTCTCCCGGCTGATCGACGCCAGGGTGCGAGGCGAGGAGATCGTCATGGCCTCCCGCACCGCCGAGGTGACTCCCACCGAGGCTGCGGTGCTGCTGGGGATGTCACGTCCCCAGGTCCGCAAGCTCATGGACCGCGGCCTGCTGGAGTACCGCAAGGTCGGCACGCACCACCGCGTGCGCGTCTCGTCAATCCGGGCGTTCCTGGAGACCGAGCGTCCGCGGCGGCGCGAGGCACTCGCCGACCTGGCGGCCGTGCAGAACGACCTCGGCCTGACCGAATGAGCGCCGCCGCCGACGAGACCGACCTGATCCGGATCGTTCTCGCCGACGCGAACGTGCTCTACTCCCGTGTCCTGCGCGACTACCTCCTCTACGCCGCCGACCAAGAGATCATCGCCATCACCTGGAGCGCCGCGATCCTCGATGAGACCACCGAACACCTCATGCTGAACGTGAACGGCTTTGACCGCGCGGCTGCCCGACGGCTGGTGACAGCGATGAACCGCGCGTTCCCGCTTGCCGAGGTCGAACCCTCCGAGGAGGACTTCCGGGCGCTGGCCGATGTGTGGCTGCCAGACGACGACGATCGCCACGTCCTCGCCGCAGCCGTCACCGCGGCCGCAACTGTCCTCTGCACCTGGAACATCAAGGACTTCCCGGCCGACGCCGCCGCCGCGGCCGGCGTCGAGGTGCTCACTCCCGACGAGCTGCTCGGCCGGCTCGTTGCCGAGTACGAGCCGCACATGCTTGCCGCGCACCGGACGGCGGTCGCGTCACTGACGGGCGCCACAGACACCTCGACGATCGCTGCGCTGCGCAGAGCCGGAGCCTCGACAACCGCCGATCTGATGGATCATCTGATTGGCCGTTGCTGAACCGTCCGGCGGAGACCTCCTGCTGGTCTCCGCCGGGTCGACATCACGGCCACCGGCATGAGCGGGCGGCTGCGGGTGCAGTCCACCTCCGGCGACCTCACGCTGACCGGGCCGCGCTCGGCAACCGTCGATGCCACCTCGGACAGCGGCGATACCGACACGCAGTTCAGCGCCGCCCCGCGACGCGTTGCCGTGCACACCGCGCGAGGCGACATCAACCTTGTGGTCCCGGGTACGGCGACGCGCACGCCCGCCTCAGTGAATGGCTGGAGATCAAGCGTGGCGATGGGACGCGACCCGCGACGTTGCGAACCCACCGCAGGCTCGTCGACACGCATATCGTGCCGACCATCGGCCGAATCCAACTCGACAAACTCACTCCCCTCGACCGGACCCACGGCCACGTCCAGAGTTGAGGCTCTCCGTCACCACCACCCCAGGGCCGCAAGCCCTCACACGCATCCGGGACAGGACAATCCGGGCACCGGCAGAGCGCCACCCGCTGTCCGCGCCCCGGCCCGCGTCGGGCGGTGGAACCCCGATCTTCAGCGGAGCGACGGAGGTCACATAACGGGTGTCGGTGACTCCGTCCGGGTCCGCTGACGCGCGCCATCGAGGAACATCGACCGATGACGACAAGCGTCGAAACCGTGGGGTAAACGCGGGGTCCAGTGCCTCGGAGGCCCGATCAAGTGGCGAGAAGTGCCTGCGCTGCAGGCGATCTTGGTGCGCCGCCAGGGACTTGAACCCCGAACCCGCAGATTAAGAG
>NZ_CAKJTP010000168.1:0-3166 GCF_917627335.1 Protofrankia sp. CiT1
ATAACCGCCGCGAATTGCATCGGATGCGAATACGCGTCGGTCTGCATGCGGCGCGTTCTGGAGTGGCTTTGACCTGGGGTTTCCTGGGTCCATCGCGGCTCAGCGAGTGATCGTATCGGGGGTGTCGGCGGGACTGTCTTGGGTCGATGACCAGCCGTTTCGCATCTGATGCGAAGATCTCGCATCGGATGCGAAGGGTGGAGGTTGCGGTCAGTGGGGGATCGGGAGTCGGTGGCGGGTGCGGCGGGGCTGCATCTGGTGGCCGGGGTGGCGTTGCTGCGGGCGGAAGAGCAGGTGTTCGCCGCGATGCTGGAGGGCTGGACCAGCCAGCAGCTCGCCCGGAACCTGGCGGTGGGCACGGTCGAGGGCCGGGTCCGTGTGGTGCGGGCGTTCGCCGAGCATGCGCAGGCGTTCCCGTGGGGGTGGACGTCGCAGATGGTCGACGAGTGGGGCACCGACCTGCGGGCGGTGCGGAACCTGCGCCGATCGACGTTGCGGAACTACCAGGAGGCCGTCCGGCTGTTCTGCAGTTACGTCACCGATCCGGCCTACAGTTGGTCGGACCGGTGCCAGCAGCAGTTCGGCACGCATCCGGTGCAGGTCTGCCATGAGTGGAACACCGCGGTGCACGCCCAGCAGGCCGAGAGCGACCCGGGCAAGCGGGCATTCACCCTCGATGAGCTGCAGGCGTTCTTCGACCACGCCGACGAGCAGGTGAGTCGGATCCGCGCCGCGGGGCGCAAAGGCTGGTTACCGGCATTTCGTGACGCTGTCCTGTTCAAGGTCGCCTACGCCTACGGGCTGCGCCGCCGCGAGGTGCGGATGCTCGACGTCGCCGACTTCGGCCGCAACCCCCACGGCGCGGAGTTCGGCGCTTACGGCGTCTGCTACGTACGGTTCGGGAAGGCATCGAAGGGCTCCCCGCCGAAACGGCGCAGCGTACTGACCGTCTGGGACTGGACACCGGGCATCCTCGACGAGTGGGTGACCGAGTTCCGGCCCCTGCTCGCCCCGCCGACAAGTCCAGCGCTGTGGCCGTCGGAACGGGCCCCGCGGGTCGGCCTGCAGCAGATCAACGCCCGGTTCGCCGCCTACCGCGACGCGCTCGGTCTGGACCCCGGTCTCGACGTCCACTCGCTACGCCGTTCTTACATCACCCATCTGATCGAGGACGGGTACGACGCGTTGTTCGTCCAGCAGCAGGTCGGGCACGAGCACGCCTCCACCACCGCGATCTACACCTGCGTGTCCTCGGACTTCCGCACCCGCACCCTGCGCCGCGCACTCGACCAGACCCTGACCGCCGCCCTCACACCGACCAAGAAGGCACGATGACGATCCGACGCCAGGTCAGCTACCAGTGGCGGCTACGTGCGGTGATGGCCACCCGCGGCCTGTTCACCACCAGCAATCTCGTCCCGCTGCTCGCCGAGCGGGGCGTCACCCTGTCCGCCTCCCAGGTGCACCGACTGGTCACCGGCGCCCCCGAACGGCTGTCCCTGCCGGTGCTGGCCGCGCTCTGCGACCTCCTCGACGTCACCCCCGCCGAGCTCATCACCACCCGGGCGGTGAACGCCGCACCCCAGCGGATCGCCGTCGGGGACACCCCGGCCCCAGCCCCACCAGCCGAGGGCGTCCGCCCGAAACGAGTACAGCTGCGTCCTGAATGAGGACACCCACTGCCTGCGCCCGCTGCGGCCGCAACGCGGTGGCGGCGACGACCTGGCCGGACGGGCCGATCTGCCGGACCTGTCACACCCGGGCGTTGGAAACATTCGGGATCTGTGCTGGATGCGCCCGCCACCGCATGCTGCCCGGCTTCTCCACCGAACACAAACCGCTCTGCGTTGACTGCGCGGGGATTCCCGGGAATTTCACCTGCGTGGAATGCGGCATGCAAGGACGCCGCTGGCAGCAGCGATGCGCCCGCTGCACTCTCACCACTCGGCTCCGCTGTCTCCTCGACGACGGCACCGGCACCATCCGCACGGAACTGATCCCACTCTTCGATGGGCTCCGGCAGATGGAACGACCCGCGAGCGGATTGAACTGGCTCGGCCCCCCATATGTCGGACAGATGCTACGCGGCCTGGCCACCGGTGAAATTCCGCTCACCCACGAAGGACTCAACACCCTGCCGCACCCACGCGCGGTTGCATACCTGCGCGACCTCCTCATGCAACACCACATCCTGCCCCCAGCCGACCGGCAACTCGTCTTCTTCGAACGCTGGCTCAGCCACTACCTGACCTCGATCACCAACCCCGAGCACCGGACCACAGTGGAACGGTTCGCCGCCTGGCACATCCTCCGCCGCCTACGGACCCTGGCAGCGCACGGGCCGCTCGGAGCCGACGCACAGGCCAACGCCCGCGCACAGATCACCCAGGCCGGGGCGTTCCTTGCCATGCTTGATATCAACGAAACAACACTCGCCACCTGCACCCAATACCACCTCGACTTGTGGCATTCAAACACGGCTATCGCCCGACTATCCAGCCACCCGTTCCTGAAATGGGCGATGAGTACCGCCCGCATGCCACGCCTCGCTATCCAGGCCCCTACCGTCACGGATTCCGCGCCGGCCCACCAGCAGCAGCGTATTACCCTCATCACGCAAATGCTCATCGATGAGAACGTGCTCCTACGAACCCGCGTCGCCGCCCTGCTTGTTCTGCTCTACGCCCAACCAGTCAGCCGTATCATCCAGCTCACCATCGATGACGTCACCGGTGACACCGACATGTTCCTACACCTCGGTGAACACCCAGCGCCCGTTCCGGAACCCTTCGCCGCGCTTCTCCGCCGCTACATCGCCACCCGCACAAACATGAAGACCGCCGCCAACCCCACTACCCGCTGGCTATTCCCCGGACGCCGTCCAGGGCAGCCCATGACCACGAACGCCATTCGTCAACTCCTCCGACACGCCGGTGTCCCACCCCAATCCAGCCGCATCGGCGCCATCCGCCAACTCGTCCTCGACGCCCCCGCGCCCGTCGTCGCAGCCATGCTCGGCTACAGCCACTCCCGCACCAGCGCTCACGCCATCCACGCCGGCGCGCCCTGGAGCCGCTACGCCACCAGCAACCACGATCAGTAACCACGAGCAAGATCCAACCGGGGGAATACGCGACTACCAATCACGCGACCCTGCCAGTTCAAG
>NZ_CAKJTP010000168.1:3700-7291 GCF_917627335.1 Protofrankia sp. CiT1
ACCGGGCGCGTCGTCTGCCCGCAGCCGTGGGGGCTGTCCAGGCCACATCTGGTCACCGCCCAGGACGCTTCCCGATGAACCCGCGGCCTTTCGTGCTCTTCCTGGCAGCAGTCAGATTTTTTCTGACCGTGATGGTCCGGGGGTGGTCGGGGCCGTAGACGGCCTCGTGAATCGCCAACGCCCGCTGGTACAGGGGCAGGGCCTCCCCGGTCCGACCCAGGGTGTCCAGCGCTACCGCCTGGTTGTTCAGGTCGATGGCGACGTCGGGGTGGTCGGGGCCGTAGGCAGTCTCGTTGATCGTCAGTGCTCGCTGGTACAGGGGCAGCGCTTCCCCGGCCCGGCCCAGGGTTCGCAGCGCCAACGCCTGGTTGTTCAGGGTGGTGGCGACGTCGGGGTGGTCGGGACCGTAGGCAGCCTCGTGAATCGTCAGTGCTCGCTGGTACAGGGGCAGCGCTTCCCCGGCCCGGCCCAGGGTTCGCAGCGCCAACGCCTGGTTGACCAGGTCGCGGGCGACGGCGGGGTGGTCGGGACCGTAGGCAGCCTCGTGAATCGTTAGCGCCCGCTGGCCCAGGGGCAGGGCTTCCCCGGCCCGACCCAGAGTGACCAGCGCCGCCGCCTGGTTGTTCAGGTCGCGGGCGACGGCGGGGTGGTCGGGACCGTAGGCAGCCTCGTGAATCGCCAACGCCCGCCGAAGCAGCGGCAGCGCATCCCTGGCCCGACCCAGGGTGTACAGCGCCAACGCCTGGTTGTTCAGGGTGGTGGCGACGTCGGGGTGGTCGGGGCCGTAGGCAGCCTCGTGAATCGTCAGTGCTCGCTGGTACAAGGGCAGGGCCTCCGCGGTCCGACCCAGAGTGTCCAGCGCCGCCGCCTGGCTGGTCAGGTCGGTGGCGACGTCGGGGTGGTCGGGACCGTAGGCAGCCTCGTGAATCGCCAACGCCCGCCGAAGCAGCGGCAGCGCATCCCCGGTCCGACCCAGGGCGTCCAACGCTACCGCCTGGCTGGTCAGGTCGGTGGCAACGGTGGGGTGGTCGGGACCGTAGGCAGCCTCGTCGATCGTCAGTGCTCGCTGGTACAAGGGCAGGGCCTCCGCGGTCCGACCCAGAGTGTCCAGCGCCGCCGCCTGGTTGACCAGGTCGCGGGCGACGGCGGGGTGGTCGGGGCCGTAGACAACCTCGTGAATCGTCAGCGCCCGCTGGCCCCTGGGCAGGGCCTCCCCGGCCCGGCCCAGGGTGACCAGCGTCACCGCCTGGTTGTTCAGGCCGGTGGCGACGTCGGGGTGGTCGGGACCGTAGGCAGCCTCGTGAATCGTCAGTGCTCGCTGGTACAAGGGCAGGGCCTCCCCGGCCCGGCCCAGGGTGTACAGCGCCAACGCCTGGTTGTTCAGGGTGGCTGCGACGTCGGGGTGGTCGGAGCCGTAGACAACCTCGTCGATCGTCAGTGCTCGCTGGTACAAGGGCAGGGCCTCCCCGGCCCGGCCCAGGGTTCGCAGCGCTTCCGCCTGGTTGACCAGGTCGCGGGCGACGGCGGGGTGGTCGGAGCCGTAGGCAGCCTCGTGAATCGTCAGCGCCCGCTGGTACAAGGGCAGGGCCTCCCCGGCTCGGCCCAGGATAGCCAGCGCTACCGCCTGGTTGTGCAGGTCGCGGGCGACGGCGGGGTGGTCGGAGCCGTAGGCAGCCTCGTGAATCGTCAGCGCCCGCTGGTACAGGGGTAGCGCCGCAGCAGGCTGGCCGTGTTCCCGCAGGTAGGTCGCGGTCCGGTCGCACAGCCACGACAGGCCATCCAGGGTGGCGTCGGCATCGGTGTGCCCGAGCACCGCGGTGACGTGGGGCAGACAGACCCGCCAGGCCGGCCAGGCCTCCGGATTGTGCTCGATGTTTTCGGGCAGGATGCCGTGCAGTAGCCGCACCAGGGTCCCAATCCGGGCCGTATACACCGCGCCGCTCATGGCCCGGCGGGTCACGGCCTGCACCAGCCGATGCACGTCCACCGCGTCCCGGTCGCGGCGGGCCAGACTGTACCCCACCAGCGCGCCGACTGTCGCCGCCCACCGCACCCGGTTACCGACCGCGTCCTTTAACGGTCCGTCGGTAAACCCGGCCGGATCTGCGAACAGGTCGAGAGGGATCGTCTCCGGATCGCACAACGCACACAGTTCCAGCAGTTCCACCGCAGCCGGATGGTCACCGCGCAACCGCTGGAGCGACAACTCCCACAGCACCGCGACCGTCATCCCCTGCCGGTCGGCCACCTCTCCCTCACCGAGCATGTCGCCAAGCTGGTCGGCGAGCAGGTCGGCGTACTCGCCGGGCGGGGTACCGGTCTGGTCGAGATAGCCGGCGGCCTGTTCCACCGCCAGCGGCAGATCCCCCAGCAGCGCACAGATTCGATCCGCGACCGTCGGCTCCAGTCCGGGGAACCGGCCGGTCAGCATGGCCATCGCCTCTGCCCGCGCCAGCAACGGCACTGTGATGGTCGCCCCCAGCGCGGTCAAACCCCGCCGCCGGGAGGTCACCAGCAGCCGGCCCGCGCCTGGTGACGGACGGAAACCCTGAATCATCCGGATCGCATCGGGGTCGTCGGCGTTGTCGAACACCAGCAACGACCGGGGTAGACGTGCCCAGGCCGCCACCACCGCCGTCGGTTTCGCATCGGCGGATAGCCCCACCACTGGGGCCACGTGGGCCAGAAAGCCGTCGATGAGCTCCGGCCGTTCGGCCGGGACCCAGCCCACCCGGTCAAAGGCTGCGGCATACCGGTGGATGTACTCGACCACGAGCGCCGTCTTGCCGACCCCACCCATACCCGCCAGCGCGGTCACCGCCACCGACCCCGACGCCGCCAACCGCTCATGCACCTGGGCGAGCAGCGATTCCCGGCCGACGAAATGCGCCAACCGGGCCGGCACACCCCCCATCGCCGGCAGATCCGGCGGGAACGCCGGACCACTTACCCCACCCGCACCAGCCCGGTCGCCGGGGAAGCCCGGTTCCATGGCCGGCTTCCCCCGCTCGCCCGCAGCTGCGGCAAGCACCGCACGGCGTGCCACGTCCCTACCCACACCGAACAGATCAACAGAGACGATCTGAGCGAACAGCCCCGGCAGCAGACACTCCTCGATCCGAAACACCAGCAGCTTCCGCGCCCGTCCCCTCGGGTCCGCCGCCCACGCCGCCTGCCACCCCGGCGCTGCATACGCCGATTCCAGATAGGCCGCCGACAGCACCGCGACTATCCGGGCCGCGTGCGCGGTTGCCCGATGCATCTCCTCAACGACGTGCGACCCGGCCCCGAAATCCCACGCCTGGATCACTACCCGATACTCCGCCGCTTCTAAGCTCCAGGCGATCCACTCCGCCCACGCACGGTCCACCCCCGTGTACGACACGAAGAAATCCGGGTCGGGAACCTCACTGTCCCCCATGGTCACCCGCCCAGCATGCCATCATCACCCAACACGGCAGAAACCAGCCGACCATCCGCTGTCCGGCCGTGCCCGTCATCCGCCTGGACCAACAGCGATCATCAGCCTCGATGGAGACGTACCGGCCGGAAACCGACGACAGCGATACGCACCCGGGGATACAGCCCACG
>NZ_CAKJTP010000168.1:7469-8929 GCF_917627335.1 Protofrankia sp. CiT1
TAGCTGTTCAGCTGGGTCTCTGGTGGCGGCTGTCTGTTTGTCGGATCTTGTGGGTTGATCGCGCTGGTGGCCGCCTGACGGTGGGCGCATGATCGGTAGTTTCCGGGTATGGCATCCGCTGGCCGGCCGACGTACGAGGAGCTCGTGCGCCTGCTCGCGGACCGGGACGCCACGATCGCTTCGCAGAGCGCGCTGATCGCACAACAGGCAAGGCAGCTCGCCGCGGCCACGGAGCTGGTCGAGCGGCTCACCGAACGGGTCACCGAACTAGAACGCCAGATAGGCAGGGACAGCTCGAACTCGTCGAAGCCACCGTCGTCGGACAGCCCGTACACGAAGGCCCCGCAGCGGTCCTCGCGCACATCCACGGGGCGGCCGTGTGGCAAGCAGCCCGGTGAGCCCGGGCGGACCCGCACGATGGTCACCGACCCGGACGAGGTTGTGGTCATCGACCCGCCGACCTGCGCGGACTGCGGGGAGTCGCTCGCCGACGCGCCGGTGTTCGCGACCCGGCGCCAGCAGGTCCTCGACGCCCCGCCCCCACCGCCGCGCCCGCACGTAACCGAGTACCGGGTTCTGGCGCGGACCTGCCCGTGCTGCGGAAAGACCACCGCCTCGGCGAGCCCACCAGGGGTGACCGGCCGGCTCGGCTACGGGCCGGGCATGCTCGCGCGGGCGGCGTGGCTTGTCTGCGCGCACCATCTCCCGGTCCGCCGGGCCCGGGCCATCCTCGCCACGATGCTCGGTGCCGCGGTCTCCACCGGCTGGGTCGCGTCCGTGCGGGGCCGGGCCGCGAGGCTGCTCGAGGCCACGTTCCTGCCGCGGGTGCGGGACCTGATCGCCGGGGCGCCGGTCGCGCACGCTGACGAGACCACCGCCCGCGTCGAGGGCTCGCTGCGCTATCTGCACGTCGCCTGCACCACCTACCTGACGGTGATGCACACCGGGGACCGGACCTGTGAGGCGATCGACGCCGGCGGGGTCTGGCCGGCGTTCACCGGCGTGCTGGTACGCGACGGCTACAGCGGCTACACCCACCTGACCGGCGCGCTGCACGCCTGGTGCGGCGCGCACCTGCTGCGCGACCTGCGCTCGATCAACGACGGCGACCCGGCAGGGCAGGTCTGGGCCGAGGCGATGGGCACCACGCTGCTCGATGCCCACCACGCCGCGTGCGACGCCCGCCAGGCCGGGCAGACCGCGCTCGCCCCCGAGGTCCTCGCCCGGATCCGCAACCACTACGTCGGAGCGCTCGCGCGTGGTGACACCGAAAACCGAGGGGAACACAGCTCACTAGCCAAGGACGCGCGGACGCTGATCCGCCGTTTCCGCGCGCACGAGGACATGATCCTCAGGTTTGTTGTGGACCTGACCGTGCCGTTTTCGAACAATCTCGCGGAACGCGACGCGCGACCCGTCAAGACCTTATGCCGACGTCGGCATAAGGTTTTTTATGCCGA
>NZ_CAKJTP010000169.1:0-7955 GCF_917627335.1 Protofrankia sp. CiT1
GGGAGGACGTCAACGTCTGAACACGACCGGCGAAGGGGGCAGCACCACCGATGAGCACTCCGGAACTCGCGACCTGGCGTACCGAGGTACGGCGCTGGCTCGCCGCCACCGTCGCCGCGCCCGCGGCAACCGGCGGTCCGCGCGATCTCGCGGTGTTCCGCAACCTCTCCGACGCCGACGAACGCACGCTGCTGGACAACGTCCGGGCATACCGGCGGGCCCGGTATGACGCCGGCTATGGCGCACTCACGCTGCCGGTCGAGCAGGGCGGTGCCGGTCTGCCCGCGCTGTTCGCGGCCGCCTTCGCCGACGAGGAACGCGCGTTCGCCGTGCCGCCGTCCACCGAGTTGATCAGCGTCACGACCGGCCTGGTCGGCCCGGCCTTGGCGATGTTCGGTACGCCCGCCCTGCGGGAACGGTTCGTCGGCCCGCTGCTGCGTACCGACCTGCTCGCCTGCCAGCTGTTCAGCGAGCCCGGAGCCGGTTCCGATCTGGCGGCGCTGTCCTGTCGTGCCGTCCGTGATACCGGGGATACCGGGGATACCGGGGACGGCTGGGTGGCGGATGGGCAGAAGGTCTGGTCATCTGGCGCGCGGTTCGCCGACTACGGCCTGCTGCTCGCTCGCACCGACCCGGACGTGCCCAAGCACGCCGGGATCACCGCGTTCCTCGTGCCCATGGGCGCCGCCGGTATCGAGATCCGTCCGATCCGGCAGATGAGCGGGGGGACGTCGTTCAACGAGGTCTTCCTCACCGGCGTCCGGATCCCCGACAGCCTGCGCGTCGGTGCTGTCGGCAACGGCTGGCGGGTGGCGAACGCGACGCTGTCCTTCGAACGCACCGCGTCCGGTTCGGTGACTCGGCGTAAGGGCGGAACCTTCGACGACGTGCTGGAACTCGCCCGTTCGCTTGGCCGGGCCGGCGACCCGGTCGTCCGCCAGCAGCTCGCCGATCTCCACATCCGGACGGTGCTGCGGGCCGCCACCGCCGGGCGGGTGGCGCGGGCCGCCGCCGCCGGGATGCCGCCGGGGCCGGCGGCCTCGGTCGGCAAGCTGGTCGCGTCCGACGTGCTGACCCGAACCGGGGAGCTCGCCGTCGACCTGCTCGGCGGCCGGGCCGCGGCTGACACCGGCGAAGGATTCGCCTGGACGGAGCACCTGCTGGGCGCGCCCGGCTACCGGCTCGCTGGTGGGACCGACCAGATCCAGCGGAACATCATCGGCGAGCGGGTGCTGGGTCTGCCGGCCGAGCCACGGGCCGACAAGGACGTCCCCTGGTCCGGACTGTCCCGATCCTGAGCGGTGGCCGCCAGACCCGGCCCGCGGCTCGCGCCGCGCCCGCCTGGCCCGCTACCCAGGTGGGTTCGCCAGGGAGGCGACGATGTGGAACTCCACGCCGAACGGGTCCTCAGCGGCGGCGATACGTCCGTAGGGGGAGTCCTGGGGCGCGCCGGAGATGGTGCCGCCAGCGTCGACAATCCGCCGGGCGGCCGCATCGGTGTCGTCCACCTGGAAGTAGGTGATCCAGGATGAGGAGCGCGCGTCGGCCACGCCGTGGATCCCGCCGACTATGTGGCCGTCCGGGCGGTGCAGCAGCGTGTAGTCGATGTCGGGCGTCCGCACGGGTTCCAGGGTGTAGTCGAAAATCGCCTGGTAGAACGTGCGGGTCGCCTCGGCGGCGGGAGTGCGCAGCTCGTTCCACGCCAGGGAACCGGGCTCGTCGACAATGCGCGCGCCGGGGTGCGTACGCCCCTGCCAGAGGCCGAACTGCGCGCCGGCCGGGTCGCGCGCGATCGCCATCCGCCCGGCGTCCATCACGTCCATGGGCGCCATGACCAGCTGGCCACCAGCGTCGGCGATGTGCTTGGCGGTGCCGTCACAGTCATCGCTGGCGAAGTAGAGGTTCCACCAGAAAGAAGCGGCCTGCGGGTCAGGGTTTGCCATGACGGCCGCGACCGGCTGCCCGCGCAGCAGGCACATCGTGTAGCCCTCGGTCTCGGGCGGGCCTTCCTCGAACTCCCAGCCGAACAGCGCGCCGTAGAACTCCTTTGCGCGTTGAATGTCGGGAATGCCAAGGTCGAGCCAGGTAGGTGTCCCCGTCGGTGGATTGCTCGTGATGTTGACCATGAGATTGTCTCCTTCGGGCCTGTCGGATATAGGTCTGCCTACCCATCCTTGACATCCCCGGACGGCTCTGCCAGTTCCCACGTGCGGGCACTCGCCGCGATAGATGCCCGGTATCACGCGGGAGCGGACTGACCGGGGAGGAGGAACGGAAGGGGATCCCGGGAGAGAGGGCAAGCCCTGCCGGCCTACCAAGGGCTGACCTGCAACGCTGCAACGCTGTGACGCTGGGCAGTATGCCAGCGATCAATGACCCGAACCGGCCAGTCCACTATGACTATCAGCATAGGCGTGCAACCCGTACAGCGATCTTGTTCGACAACCATAGTTGTCGGCCTGTTGGGTGACAGCTATGGCTGTCGCATGGCGGACGATGCTGCGTCGGCACGTGGTGAGAAGTCGGCGGGCGCCTTTTAGCCCAGCGGGTTACATGTTCTTCGCATCCTGCGGTCGGTCAGGGAGTGGGGATAACCGTGCCCCGATAGCGATGGCGGGTGGTGCCCACTTTCTCGGGGTTGACCAGCATCCTGTCCTCCTTATGCGGATAGATGCGCAGCCGGCCTGGGGGCTCGCGGCTATTTGAGCAGGATCCTGGGCTGCGCTGTCGGGAAGTTCAGCAGCGTTGAGATGCCGCGGACAGGATCTGGCTGCCTTGGCCGTCACCGACCGTGAACTGTGATGGAAGGTTATGGCGCCGCGACAGCGGCGGTGTCGTGATGGGCGGGGCTGGTGTGGATGGTCGCGGCCGATAGCCGGCGGATGTGGCGCAGGAGGTGGGCTTCCGCGGCGTGCGCGACGTCGTGGGCGGCGGTCAGCGTCAGATCCGGGTCGACGGTAACGTCGGCTTCGGCGCGCAGAGTGTGGCCGATCCAGCGCAGGCGCAGTTCGCGGACGGTTTCGATGCCGTCGGTGTGCAGGAGGGTTCGGGTGGCTTCGGCGACCGTCTCGGGGTCGACAGCGTCCATGAGCCGGGCGCCGACGACGCGGGCGGCGGAGCGTAGCACCCCGAGGACCGCAACGGTGATCGCCAGGCCGGCGACGGGGTCGGCCCAGCGCCAGTCCAGGGCGACGCCGACGGCGCCGAGGACAACCGCGAGGCTGGTGAAGCCGTCAGTGCGGGCGTGCAGGCCGTCGGCGACGAGGGCTGCGGAGCCGATCTGGTGGCCGACGAGGATGCGGTAGCGGGCGACGATCTCGTTGCCGGCGAAGCCGACGAGCCCGGCTGCGGCCACCGCGGCGAGGTGGTTGATGTGCTGGGGGTGGAGCAGGCGGTCGATCGCAGCCCAGGCGGCGAGCGCACTCGACAGGGTGATCATTGCGAGGACGGCGAGTCCGGCGAGGTCTTCGGCACGGCCGTAGCCGTAGGTGAACCGGGTGGTGGGCGGGCGGCGCGTGAGGGTGAAGGCGAGGAGGAGCGGGACCGCGGTGAGCGCGTCGGCGATGTTGTGCAAGGTGTCGCCAAGCAGCGCCACCGACCCGGACAGCATGACGACGACGGCTTGCAGGGTCGCGGTCAGGCCGAGGCCGGCCAGGCTGATCAGCAGGGCGCGGCGGCCGGCGGCGTCGGCTTCCAACACGTCGTCGATCTGGTCGGCGCTGTCGTGGCTGTGCCCCCCGACCAGGTCCGACAGCCGGTGGCGAAGCTGTGCCCACCGCCCGGCTGGGTGATGGTCATGCCCGTTCTTGTGCGTGTGCCCGCCGTGAGCATGCCCGTGGCCGGTGTCCATGTCTCGCGACGATAGACAAAAACGATCAATGCGGTGTGCTGGCATCTACCATCGCAACGCACCTGCCCCGACGGTGCGTTCAGCGACTCGCGGTGCCCCGCTCGAATCGATCTTCGCCGTCGGCTACTGCTCGTCATAGCCCAAGATGAGCAGTGTTCAGAGGGTGCGCCGGGATGGTTGAGCAGGATCTTCCGGTTCTCGCGCGGGCCGATGGCGGGTGTCGGTCCCGGTCCCGGTCCCGGTCCCGTGGACAGCGGACCTGGAGTCCACTGTCCGAGAGGACGGGGCGGCATGGGTCCTCCGATCCCTACAGCACGCCCTTGCCCATCGGGTAGCCGTACCGGGTCCCCTGTTTGAACGGCTACCCCGCAAGGGCGCCGCTGGCGCAGGCCACCGGCTGCGCTGGGACCGCCCGAGGACAGCCCGAGGACAGCCCGACTCGTTAGCACAAGCGCAGATCGCAGCACCTTTCACACCCACCCGAGCACTCCGCGACTTAAGAGCGACCGGCAATAGGGGACGCGGCGTCGCGGGGCTGGGGCACGCACCTCGCCGCATCGCTGCCCGTCCATCGCTGCGCGATGCACGGGTACCCCGGCTCGTCAGTCGCCACCCACCACCTCCGGTGGCTCCCTCCGCCGCCTCGCGATGCACGTACCCCAGCCCCACTCCTTGATCCACACCCCTATTGCCGGGCGCTCTTAAATACCCAACGGATACTGTTCAAGATGTAGGCGCGGGCCGTGGGTGCGTCATGTGCGCTCTTTCCGTGCCGTTCTCCGAGAGTACGGGAGGGGAGCATGGAAACAATCAGCGTGCGAGCCGAGCGGAACGTTTCTGGGCTGTTTGTGTGACGGCGATGATCGTTCGTCTCGAGGGCTGACACGGTCGAGTCCGCTTGGAGGCCGCTCTGCCTGGCCCCGGCCCCGGCCCCGGCCCCGGCGCCGGCGCCAGGGCCGCTGGCTACACCAGGCCGTGGCGCTGCTTGCCGCGGGCCTGAAACATCCGCAGACCACCATCCAGGAGTCCGCATGACCGCCGCAGTACTGATCACCGGAACGTCCTCGGGTATCGGCCGGGCCACCGCGCGGCGGCTGGCCGGTCATCCCGGCCTGACCGTCTACGCCACCGCCCGCCGCGCTGAGAGCATGACCGACCTCGCCGGGGCCGGCGTTCGGACACTCGCGCTGGACGTCACCGACGAGAAGTCCATGCGCGCCGCCGTCGCCCTGGTCGAAGCCGAGCACGGCGCCGTCGGTGCTCTGGTGAACAATGCTGGTTACGGAGAGTACGGAACCATCGAGGAAGCCGACCTGGACAGTGTGCGCCGCCAGTTCGAGACCAACGTGTTCGGGCTCGCGCGCATGACCCAGCTCGTCCTGCCCAGCATGCGAGCCGCCGGCCGGGGCCGGATCGTCAACGTCGGCTCCATGGGCGGCCGGCTCGTCTTCCCCGCCGGTGGTTACTACCATGCCAGCAAATACGCCGTGGAAGCTCTCACCGACGCATTGCGTTTCGAGACGGCTTCTTTCGGCATCAAGGTCAGCCTCATCGAGCCCGGCCTGATCCGTACCGGATTCGGTGCTACCGCCGCCCACACGCTTGCCGGATCGGCAGCCCCGTCCGGGCCCTACGCCGCCCTCAACGCCGCCGCCGATGAGAAGATGGCCCGGTCCTACCAGTCGACCCTGCTGTCCGCCCCGCCTGAGGCCGTCGCCAAGGTGATCGAAGACGCCGTCACCGCCATCAGGCCGCGCACCCGGTACCTGGTCACCCCCGCGGCCAAGGTGCTCGTGCACACCCGCCGGTTGCTGGGCGCCCGCGTGTTCGACGCCTATCTGCGGAGGCAGGGCTGGGGCGCCGAGTGAACAGCATCGCGGCCCGCCCTGACCGCGCAACCGCCGTCGTGCGGTTGCGCGGTCGGTACTGGAGAGGGATGCGGCGGCGGGCAACCTCCGGCCGGCGCGGGATTTTCGCACGGGCGCAGCCCGTCACCGGTCCGGTCGACCCGATCCACGATCACCTCCTGCCGATGCGGCAGGAGAACCCCAAGTGGTTGGCGCTGGAAGTCCTTCGGGGGTTGTCGGATGCCAGGTGGATGCGTCGCGAGGCGGAGGAGGCCCTGGCAGCGGTGTTCCACCGGGGCCGACGAGCCGGGGTACCCGTGCATCGCGAAGCGATGTGCGGGGAGCGATGACGCGAGGCGCCGGCTGGCGCCGGCAGGCCCTGGATGAACTTCCAGCGCCGACCACTAAGGTCAGGGAAGTCACACCTAGCACGTGACTACAGCGTGGGAATAGCAGCCCACATGCGGTCTGGGGCAGTCAGATCACAAGATCCGTGCCAGAACCAGATCGCTTGACATTCCCACGGCGGGTTCGGCGTTCGTCGACGCGGTTTCCGCGGTGGCCGGTGCTCGGCGCGGTGTCGCCATGGCTGGCGGCCTCGGCGGTCACGGGCGGCCTGCTGCTGGCCCCACCCGAAGCTTGATCGCCGGTCAACGCGAGTTGCTCTTTTCATCTGTTGGAATCGTGGCAGATTTTCATCTGTTGGAATCGTGGCGGAGCCGGAGAGTTGACAGTCCCGAGAGCCACTTTTTTCCCTATATTGACGAGCTGGGGAGCGGAAGCGGGAACCTGGAACGGAGCCGATTGTCGGAATCCCGAAGGCCGCGCCCGTTTCCTTGTTCGCGTATTGTCTACCCGAGGAGTGTCGGATGGACGGGATCACCTGGGCTGTCACCGTCCCGCCCGGATACCTGGTGGGACAATGGCGGGTCGTCGACGGGATTGCCACCGGGAGCTGGGGGAGTGTGTATCGCGGCGAGCTGGCGGAGCCCGCGGGCGAGGTCGGCGGGGACGACGACAGCCGTCCGGGCGCGGGCTGCGGGTTGCCCGGCCGTGCGCGCCCGCCTGCCCAGACGGCGCTGAAGTTCCTTCCCACCGGCACGGTCACGGCTCGCCAGCTGGCGCACATGGCGGCGATGGCCGCCCGCGAGCTCGACCTGTACCGGCGGTTGAGTCACCCCCGGCTGGTGCGCCTCTTTGAGGCGCTCACCGTCGACGACCCCGAACACGGCGAGCTGGACGGGGCGACCGTGCTCGTCATGGAGCTCGCCGAGGAGAGCCTGGATGCCCTGTTACGCCGCAGTGACGGCCCGGCACCGGACGCCGCCCGGATGATCGTCGAAATCTGCGAGGGGACTGCCTTCCTCCATTCCCAGGGATGGCTACACGGTGACCTCAAGCCGGCGAATGTGTTACGTATGGCCGACGGGTCGACCCGCCTGACCGATTTCGGCCTGGCTACGGAATTAGAAGGAACGCATGGCTACCTGCCCCCCATGGGCTCGTCGGACTACGTTCCGCCCGAACGCGGGGAACAGCTGCTCACCGATCGCGGCTCGGCCGTACGCACCACACTGGACATCTGGGCGCTCGGTGTCACTGCTCACCTCGCGTTGACCGGCCGTCATCCCTTCCTCGGCGCCACGGCCAGATCGCGCGTCGCCGCGATCGCCGAGTACGCGGCCGGCCGACAGGCCCTGTCGCTCGATCCCGGGCTGTCACCCGGATGGCGCTCGTTCATCGCCGACTGTCTCGCGCCGGACCACCAGACGCGCAGCCGGCACAACGCCGCCGATCTGCTGGCGCGTGCCCAGTCTTTGGCCGGTACGCGAACGTCCGGCCGGTCGCGGCAGGCGATCCGGCGCCACCGGTTTCGTGGCCGCGGCCAGGCCGTGGCCGTGGCCACGGCGGCGGCCACGATCGCCATACCCCTGGTCCTGACACTCCTGCCCGACGAGGCGGGCCGTTCCTCCACCGAGGCGGGCACGGTGTCCGTGGCCGGATTGAGCACCGTGGGCCCGCTCACGAAGGCTTCCTCCGCAGAACCCTCCCCTGTCGATGCCGCGTCCCAATGGTTGAACACGGACGCGGGCATCCCGGAGCAGTTCCTCAGCCTGATCATCGCTGCTGGCACCATGTGCGACGAGCCCAGTGTGAGCCCGGCGCTCGTCGCGGCGATGCTGGAGGCCGAGAGCGGTTTCGACCCGAATCTGAACGACCCAGCTCGCGATGAATACGGCATCGCCCGATGGACCCCC
>NZ_CAKJTP010000170.1:0-2509 GCF_917627335.1 Protofrankia sp. CiT1
TCGGTCGCCTTCTCGTGGCCGGGGGGGCTCGTGGCCGGGATTTTTTCAAGAATCATGCGCCGTTCACCCCTTTACGCCGTCGCGTGGTCCGCCGGTATGAGGTTCCTATCATTTTCATTCCATCGTCGCTTACTCCACGTACTGATTCATGACTGGTTGTGACATATGATCGATGGACTTTACGTGAGGGGCATGGTCGTCTTCGACGTGTCATCCTGCGTGTCGTGAGCCTTTTCCCTGCTCAGGGGTTTGGGAATGCGCTAGGGGGAGTTGCGGGGGCTGGTCGGGCCCGACCCGTGGGGGCAGGGGTGACGCTGCCGGTTTACAGTCGCGCCCATGAGGCTTGCGGTTATCGGCGGGGACGGCATCGGACCAGAGGTTGTCGCGGAAGGGCTGCGCGTACTGCGTGTCGTCGAGCCCAAGGTGGAGACGACCGACTACGACCTGGGCGCGCGCCGCTGGCAGGCCACCGGCGAGACCCTGCCCGATTCGGTGCTCGCCGAGCTGCGTGCGCACGACGCCATCCTGCTCGGGGCCGTCGGTGATCCCGCTGTCCCCAGCGGGGTGCTGGAGCGCGGGCTGCTGCTGCGGCTGCGGTTCGAGCTCGACCACTACGTGAATCTGCGCCCGGTGCGGCTGTACCCCGGTGTCGCCACGCCGCTGGCGGGTGAGCCGCACATCGACATGGTGGTGGTGCGGGA
This sequence comes from Protofrankia sp. CiT1, assembly GCF_917627335.1. Taxonomy (NCBI): domain Bacteria; kingdom Bacillati; phylum Actinomycetota; class Actinomycetes; order Frankiales; family Frankiaceae; genus Protofrankia; species Protofrankia sp. CiT1. The sequence continues at coordinate 702 of NZ_CAKJTP010000170.1, forward strand.
GGGGACCGAAGGCCCGTACGTGGGTGCCGGCGGCACTCTGCGCCGGGGCACGCCGTTGGAGGTGGCCACCGAGGAGAGCGTCAACACCCGGCACGGGGTCGAGCGCGTCGTGCGGGACGCGTTCCGCCGGGCGCAGGCCCGTCCTCGGCGGCTGCTGACGCTCGTCCACAAGACCAACGTCCTGACGAGGGCCGGCGACCTGTGGCTGCGCACGGTCGCCGATGTCGCGCCCGAGTTCGCCGATGTGCGGGTCGACTACCAGCACGTGGATGCCGCGTCGATGTTCTTTGTCACTGATCCGGGACGTTTCGACGTCGTCGTGACCGACAACATGTTCGGTGACATCCTCACCGACATCGGTGCCGCGATCACCGGCGGGATAGGACGGGCCGCCAGCGGCAACCTCGACCCGTCCGGGACACACCCGAGCATGTTCGAACCGGTGCACGGCAGCGCGCCCGACATCGCCGGGAAGGGGATCGCGGACCCGACGGCCACGGTGCTGTCCGTCGCGATGCTGCTCGAGCACCTGGGGCGTCCCGACGACGCGGTCCGTGTCGAGACCGCTGTCGCCGCGGCGCTGACCGACCGTTCCCAGCTGGGCGCCGGTCACGCGGAGCCGCTGTCCACCCGGGCGATCGGCGAGGACCTGGCGGCGCGCGTCGCCGGGTAAGGGGGCACCGGTAGCCCGGAACCGGCTGCCGGGCGGAAGAGCCTGAATGCCCGGCTGCCGGAGCCTGTTTCGGGGCGCTATCCTCAGAGGGGCCGTAGATCCGGTACGACGGCAGCCGACAGGGCCTGACCACGGCGAAGATCGGCAAGATCGTCACTCGTCCGTGCGTTATGTTTCCGTCGCTCACGCCTGGAGTCACTCGTGTCCATCACACCAACGTCAAAGATCTGGATGAGCGGGGAGTTCGTCGACTGGGACGACGCTCGCATCCACGTCCTCAACCCGACCCTCCACTACGGGTGGGGCGTCTTCGAGGGCATCCGGGCCTACTCCACCGCGCGGGGCAGCGCCGTGTTCCGGCTGACCGACCATGTCGCGAGGCTTTATCGTAGCGCCAAGATCTACATGATGGAACCGGAGCTCAGCCAGGCGGAGCTGATTGACGCGATCAAGAAAACGGTCGCGATCAACGAGATCGACGCCTGCTATATCCGGCCCCTGATCTACCTCGGGTACGGCGAGATGGGCCTCAACCCGCTGCCGTCCTCGATCGAGGTGATGATCGCTGTCTGGCCGTGGGGCGCCTATCTGGGGGACGACGCCGGGGAGAAGGGCGTCCGGGCGACTGTCTCGACGTGGCGCCGTAATGACAACAACATCATCCCGCCGGCGGCCAAGGCGTCCGGGCAGTACCTCAACTCCTCGCTCGCCAAGGTCGCGGCGCTCAAAGCCGGCTATGACGAGGCCATTCTGACCAGTCCCAACGGCCATATCGCCGATGGTTCGGGCGAGAACGTCTTCATCGTGTCGGACGGTACGGTCATCACGCCGCCGCTCAGCGATGGTCCGCTCGGCGGCATCACCCGCGCGTCGATCATGCAGATCGCCTCCGATCAGGGCTATCAGGTCCGCGAGCAGCACATCGTCCGCACCGATCTGTACCTGGCGGACGAGGCCTTCTTCACCGGGACCGCGGCCGAGATGGTGCCGATCGTGGAGATCGACGACCGCCCGGTCGGATCGGGCCGTCCTGGGCCGATCACCCGTGAGCTGCTGGACCTGTTCCACCAGGCGACACGCGGGGAGCTCGACCGTTACAAGATCTGGAACGAGCCCGTCCGGGAGGCCTGAGGCC
>NZ_CAKJTP010000170.1:2993-8313 GCF_917627335.1 Protofrankia sp. CiT1
GCTTCTTCGCTGGCGTGATCGCGCCAGCGAAGGCTCATCACGGTCGCGGCATCCGGCTCCGCCGTTCCCCACTACCCATCGTTCGCCATGCCGAACGCCGGAGGGCCTGGTCAACTGGTTCCGCTGCGCCTAATGTCTCCTGTCACGTTCTCGTTTCACAAGTTCACAAGCTCCAGGGAGACCGTGATGCGGGTTTGCGACGGAATGAGCGCTCTGGTCCTGATGATCGGACCAGAGCACACCCTGCGTCAGGCGGCGCGGCTCATGGCCGATCGGAAGGTCGGCGCGGCGATTGTGCACGATGTCGACGGTCAGGGATACGGAATTCTTACCGAACGTGATGTGCTGATGTCGGTGGCGGCGGGCCAGAACCCGGATCTCGAACTGGCCGGTGATCATATTACCCGTGATGTCGTGTTCGCTGATCCAGAGTGGTCCCTGGATGAGGCCGCCGCGGCAATGCTTCGCGGCGGGTTCCGACATTTGATCGTTTGCGAGCGTGGCGGGGTGGCCGGGGTGCTGTCCATGCGGGATGTTGTGCGCTCCTGGAGCAGTCAGCGTTCCGTTGTTTAACCGGTGGCTCTCGGTTGTTTGATCGACTGCTGCTTCCGCTGGTTTTTTTGCTCCACCGGTGGATATCACTGCCCAAGTCGGGCGCTGGACGCACACGATTCCCGACATTGGCGCTACGGTCACGGTGTGCAGGAGGAAGAAGCGGTCGCGCTGCTCCAGGCGACCACATTGCTGAAGGAACTGGACGAGCCGGCGCTGGCGCGGCTGGCCGCACGCTCGGTCGTGCGCCGGTATCGCCGCGGCCAAGTTGTCTTTACTGAAGGTGATCCATCTGACACGTTGCTGGTAGTGGCCGCTGGGCGGTTGAAGGTGCTGACGACGGCCGACGACGGCCGTGACCACGTTCTCAACATCGCGGGCCCAGGTGAGACCCTCGGCGAGCTCAACATCGTCGAGGCTGGTCCGCGGTCGGCCAGCGTCGAGGCGCTGGAGCCCAGCGAGGCCCTGGTGCTGGACCGCGCGGCCGTGTGGGAGCTGGTGCGGGAGCGGCCAGCCGTCGCGGAGCAGCTCATCCGGGCGCTGGTCGCCCATGTCCGTCGCCTGACCGGGGCAAACGCGGACTTGGTCTTCCTCGACCTGCCCCGCCGGGTTGCCAAGCTGCTCCTGCTGCGGATGCGGGAGTCCGGGCGCCCATTGATCGAGCTTGGTCTGACCCAGACCGAGATCGCCTCCCTGCTGGGCGGTTCCCGTCAGTCGGTCAACCAGGCCATGCGGGAGTTCGAGAAGCGGAAGTGGATTCTGGCCGAAGGGCAGACGATCACTATCCTCGAGGTCGAACGCCTGCGCCGCTTCGCTGGCGACTGATGTGTCGGTGTTGATTTTGCATCGTCCAAGCATTGGCTCAGTGTTGGCTCGATGCCTGGCCGGGCGCGGCTGAGCGGGCGCTTCCCGGCTCCGGGGGGCACCGCCGTAAAGTGGTCAGCCGGCGGTGAACCTGCCCACGTCGCGCGTACCGGCTGCTCACCCCTGCCGCCGGGCGCGTGACATCCCCGGAGATCACGCAGGTGAGAGGCGCGTTGTGCTTCCAGAGGACCCAGGCTCCTTCCATGTTTATGACACGACGCTGCGTGACGGGACCCAGCAGGAGGGGCTTTCGCTGTCGGTCGGCGACAAGCTTGCGGTGGCCCGCCATCTCGACGAGATAGGCGTGGGTTTCATCGAGGGCGGCTGGCCCGGATCGAATCCCAAGGACGCCGAGTTTTTCCGCCGCGCCCGTACCGAGCTGCGCCTGACCCACGCCAGGCTCACCGCGTTCGGCGCGACCCGGCGTGCCGGGCTGGCCGCCGCTGACGACCCTCAGGTCGCGGCCCTGCGGGACGCCGGCACGGATGTCGTCTGTCTGGTCGCGAAGGCCGACCGCCGGCACGTCGAGCGGGCCCTGCGCACCACCCTCGCCGAGAATCTGGCGATGATCCGGGACACCGTGACCCATCTGCGTGCCGAGGGCAAGCGGGTGTTCGTGGACGCCGAGCATTTCTTCGATGGTTACCGTGCCGACAGCGACTACGCCCTGGCAATGGTCGGGGTCGCCGCCGAGGCTGGCGCCGAGGTCGTCGTCCTCTGCGACACCAACGGCGGGATGCTGCCGACCCGGATCGGGGACGTTGTCAGCGCCGTCCGCGGCGCCACCGGCGCGCGGCTGGGTATCCACTGCCATGACGACACCGCCTGCGCGGTCGCGAACACCCTGGTCGCGGTCGAGGCTGGAGCCACCCACGTCCAGGGGACCGCCAACGGTTACGGCGAGCGGTGCGGCAACGCCGACCTGTTCAGCGTGATCGCCGGATTGGAGACGAAGCTCGGGCGCCCGGTGCTGCCCGCCGGCAAGCTGCGCGAGCTGGTGCGGGTGTCACATGCCATCGATGAGATCACCAATCTGGCTCCCGACACCCACCGCGCGTACGTCGGCGCGAGCGCGTTCGCGCACAAGGCCGGGCTGCACGCGAGCGCGGTCAAGATCGATCCGGACATGTACCAGCACGTCGATCCGGCCGCGGTCGGCAACGACATGCGGATGCTGGTCTCGGAGCTCGCCGGCCGTGCCACGATCGAGCTCAAGGGCCGGGAACTGGGGCTGGACCTCTCCGGCCAGCGCGAGGCCCTCGGGCGGGTCGTGGACCTGGTGAAGGAGCGAGAGGCCGCCGGTTACGCCTACGAGGCGGCGGAGGCGTCCTTCGAGCTGCTGCTGCGCGACGAGGTCGAAGGCGAGCGGCGGTATTTCACCCTCGAGTCGTGGCGCGTGATCGTCGAGCGGCGGCCCGATGGTGAGCTCGTGAGTGAGGCGACCGTCAAGCTGCTCTCCCGCGGCATGCGGCACGTGTCCACGGCCGAGGGCAACGGCCCGGTCAACGCCCTTGACCGGGCGTTGCGGGAGGCGCTGGAGAAGGGCTACCCGGGCCTGGCCGACCTCGACCTCGTCGACTACAAGGTGCGCATCCTCGACGGCAGGTCCGGCACTGGCGCGGTGACCCGAGTGCTGGTGGAGACCAGCGACGGCCGCGACCGGTGGGACACGATCGGTGTTGACGAGAACATCATCGCTGCCTCCTGGGAGGCGTTGGCGGATGCGGTCACCTACGGTCTGCGCCGCCAGGGCGAAGGTGCCGGGCGCGACGCCCCGCCCCGGGTACGCCCGGAAACCGCGGCCGGGAAGGCAGCGAAGACCGGGGAGGCTACCACGGTGAATGGGGCGACCACGTAGTGCGCTTATGATCCTCGTGTCCGGCGACGGCGGGGGATGATGTGGGAGACGGGACAAGCAGCGGCGCGGCCGGCGGCAGCAACGATCGTGACAGCGGAGATGACGCTCCCGCGACGGACCGTCCACCACGGGTGTTTGTCTCCTACGCCCACGGATCGCCCGAGGACGACGACACCGTCCGGGATCTGTGGATCTTCCTGCGGTCGCGGGGGATCGACGCGAAGCTCGACAAGCCCGCGGCCGAACGCCGGCAGGACTGGCCGTTGTGGATGCTGGCCGAGGTCCGTGCGGCCGACCACGTATTGATTATCGTCTCGCCGCAGTACCGCCGCCGCAGCGAGGGTGAGGCCGCCGCGGATGAGGGCCGCGGGGTGCAGTTCGAGGCAGCGCTGATCCGCGAGGAGCTGTACCGCGACCGGCCGGCCGGGATGGCGAAGTTCCTGCCGGTGCTGCTGCCCGGCCGTTCGGTCGAGGACATCCCGGCCTTCCTCGGCCCGTACTCGACGACCCACTACCCGGTCACGGAAATCTCCGCGAGCGGCATGGACGCGCTGCTGGGCGTCCTGACCGGTCAGCCGTACGAGGTTGAGCCGCCCCTCGGCGAGCCCTGGGTAAGGGCCACGCGCCCGGTTGTCGTGCCGGATGCCCGGGTGCCGGGCGGGACGCCGCTGGCCGCCGGTGCCCCGCGGCGGCCGGCTCCGCTCGTCCATGAGATCGTCGCTGAGGTGCGGCTCGCCGACGGCTGGCTGACCACGCGGACGGTCCTTGCCGACACCGTGCTGGGGGAGCGCGGCACGGCGTTGCCGCTCGGGCTTGACACGGTGTGGACGGCACAGCCCGCGGATCCGGCGGGCGCGGACGCGTACCTGTCCGACGCAGGCCACCGGTTGCGCGACGCGCTGTTCGACGCCGGTACCGCGCGGCACCTGACCGAGCTGATCGACGCCGCACCGTTCGGCACGGTCGTCGACATCGTGGTGGAGGCCGACGGCCCGGCGCTCGCGCTGCCCTACGAGCTGCTGCGGCTGGCCGGCGGAGGCGGCAGGCCCCTTGTCACCATGCCCGGTGTGCGCCTGGCCCGCCGGGTCGCCGGGCTGAGCCGGCAAGGGATGCCGAGCCGGGTCGCGACCCCGCCGTTACCGGGCCCGTTGAAGATCCTCGTCGCGGTGGCGGCCCCGGACGAGACCCGGACGCGGAACGCTCCGCTCGACGTCGAGGCGGAGATGCAGGCGATCATCGACGCTGTCCAGCCGGTGGCGGGTACCGGGGCCGCGCAGGTCACGATCCTTGAGGTCGCCGGCCTGACGGAGATCGCCGACGCGCTGGGCGGCCGGAGCGCCGCGGGCGATGCCGGTTACCGCGTCGACGACAGCTACCACGTGCTGCACCTGTCCGCGCACGGCTCGCCGTCCTCGGCCGAGCTGGAGGACGAGGACGGCAACCCGGTCACCATCGGTGCGCAGGAGCTGGTGGACGCGCTCAAGGGCGCATCCCGCCCGCTGCCGTTGATCGTGCTGGCGTCCTGTTCGGGTGCGGCCCGAACTGAGGGGCTCGCGGAGAGCCTCGTCCGCGGCGGGGCCGACCGGGTCGTGGCCATGCAGACGACCGTCACCGACCGTTATGCAACCGACCTGGCCAGGGTCTTCTACGCGGAGCTCGCCACCGGCCGCGCCGGGTCGGTGGCTGCGGCGCTCGCCGAGGCCCGTCGGCGGGTGGACGCCGATCGCCAGGCGGCCGCGCGGGCCACCGGCCGGCTCGCGGCTCCCGAGTACGCCACCGCGACGCTGATTGCCGCGGCCGGCGACCCGCCGCTGCTCGACGCCGCTGCTGACTGGCAGCCGCTGGCCCGCCCGTTCGCCGCGCCGACCGGTGGCAGCGTCCGCGAGCTTGCCATGGGTGACCTGGTCGGGCGGCGCCGGGAGGTCCGCACCGCGCTCGCGGTGTTGCGGGGTGGCCCGGCCGCGGTGGAGCGCTGGGGCGCGGTTGCCGGCGTGGTGCTGACCGGGCCCGGCGGGATCGGCAAGACCGCGGTGGCCGGGCGGGTAA